>SLFV01000256.1 GCA_007124075.1 Roseimaritima sp. | reverse complement strand
TGGCCGGTCGAACCACAATCCGCTGCGATTCGGAGGGATCGGTGCTGCCGGGATTCACAAACCCGACATAGCCGACCTCGACTTCGATAAAGCCGTTTTCAAAATCACCGTCCCCACCGCTGCGGATCAACCGCACTGAATCGCTGTTGATGGTTGTGGGGTCAATGCTGGCCCCGCCGCCAAAGTACAGATTGAATTCCCTCGGGGCAACGTTCAACACATCACCATCTTGCAGCAAACCCGAACTGTCTGGACGGACGGCCAACAACTGCGGCCCGGTCGGTCCAGAATCGACTCCGCCGGTCCACTGGGCCCCGTGGATATTGAGTTCCCAAGACTCGAACGTCCCGACATCCCCCGCCAAACCATCAGCAACCCGTAATGACCAGGTGCCTCGCGAGTTCTCCCCCCAGTTCCTGGCGGTCGTGAAAACCCAGCGATTGTAATCATTTCCAAAATCGGTTAGCCGCGACTCCGCCAAGACAGATTCGGTTCCTGAAGGGGACGTCAGGACCAGACGCAAGTCGCCCCGGTACGAGTGCGTCGCCGAAAAAACGACCTCGACATATTCAACATCGATTTCTTCGTCGACCGTGGTCGAAGCCACAACGCCCGTGGGGTTGAAGTCCGGGATCGGTGTGTTAACCGCAAGTTCGCCCGATTCGTAGGTAATCTCGTCACCGACATTGGTCCAAGTCTCCGCCAACGACACCGCCGCAGCCGCATCAATTGCTCCAAAACCGTATTTGTGATTAACCCGACGCCCCGCCCCGTTGGCAACCCAGTCCGAATCCGTGGGATCGGTCAAGCGTGCACTGTTGACCAAGATGTGTTGGACATCACGAGCCGTCAAACTGGGGTTAGCTTCGAGCATCAACGCGATGACACCCGAAACAAGCGGCGCGGCGGAGGAGGTGCCCCCGAAATTATCGCGATATCCCCCGTTCAAGTCGGTGGTCGTGATGCCCAGGCTGCCGCCGTTTGAATAGGCGGAAACGATTAGTGGTGCGCCGGGTTCGCTATACCAACTTTGAATGCCGCGATTATCGATCGCGCCCACCGCGATGGTGTGCTTGGAGTTCGCTAGCGGATTATCATTGACATTGCCTCGTTCGAGACCATCGTTCCCCCCAGCCCAAACATGGATTGACCCCAACCCGTCCCTTCCGGTTTCCGCCCCATCAGCTAACGATGCTAAAGTCAGAGGGAGCGGAAAGGTGACGATCGATCCTAAGACAGGCCCCCTAAATTTCCAGCTATGGTTGTAGACGTCGATGGTTTGGTTTTGGAACGACAGCGCATCGGCAACAGTCAGATCCGTAACGGGCCCTGCAATCAGGCGGATCCCCGACAACGATGCCTCGGGTGCGGCACCGCTAACCCCAATCCCGTTGTTCCCTGTCGCCGCAGCAACGCCCGCTACGGCCGTACCGTGGTTTTCTGACGGCGAGCCCGGAAACGGATCGTCGTTGTCGTCATTAAAATCAAAACTTGCCGTGGAGATGTAGCGAGCGGACAAATCGGGGTGCGTGTATTCCAGTCCATCGTCAACGACCGCGATCACGACACCCTCGCCGGTATAGCTGTCCCATACCGAAGTAACATTCGCATCGGCACCGGGAGTCCCACCCCCTTGGCCCGTGTTTTGCAGATGCCATTGCTGGGGGAACAGCGGATCATTGGGAATCAGAAGTTTCTGCGGCTGCTGCGCAACCAGAGGATAAAACCCAGTAACATTTTCCAGACCGGAAAGCCGACCCGGCAAGTTGGCGGGAAGGTTGTCGGTATCAAAGGAAACCAAATACGTATTGGGCAAGAGGTCGATCGGACGTACATCGACCGCGCCGGAGGCCATCGCTATCTGTTCGGTCGACAATCCCTCGGACAACCGCACCAACCATTCGTTGGAAGATTCTAAATCCTGCCGCGAAAATTGATTAAGGTCAGTGGCGCGCTGGAAAGCTAACTCCGCCGGCAACAACGCGGACCTGTCGGCCGCGGCCGAATCGCCCCACTCCGCCGCCAGCATTTGACGCTGCTCCAGATGCTGGGAAAGTAGTTGACGGCGTCGAAACGGATTGGTTCGTGGGTTACGGTTACTCGCTTTGCGTCGCGCAAACCAGGAGCGATGTCGTACCATGCTGACAAACCTTCAAGAGGAACAACTGTGAGGAGGCGATAAAATAGATCGAGTGAATCAATTTCAAAAAGTCTTGCTAACGACAGCCGTTCGCCGTCGAAAAGGGGACGCCACGGGCGACCGCCGCTGACCCTCTATCAAAGCCGATGAGGGCCAAATAAGCAAGTTTTTGGTTTGCAAAATCATGAGGGAGTCGAGGGAAAACCGGGAAATAGTTCCGATAACACTTCGTCAACGGCGCTGTCACTGACGGCTTTGTCTACGGTCGGGCGTTGATCGGCCAATCCGGAGACCGCCGCTTCGATTCGATCGTCTAGTTCCAGGGCGTCTATTCTGTGGGGGCGTGTTCCCTGCAGAAGGGGTGCTTGCTGGGCTGCCGGTTCATCAAACACGCCCCGCTCCTCGCGGTCCTGCAAGCTGGCATTTTCGATCAACGGCACCCCCCCCGCCAGAACAGCATCAAACCGTGCGGCATCTTCACCTTGACCTGCACCGACACGTCCACGCTGATTCAAGAAATTGATGACTTCCAAAGCATCGCGAGGTTCGACTCGCCCGTTCCCGTCGACGTCGACAAAATCTGGCGGCGAAGTGGTCAGGTCTCGAACCGGTACGGAAAGCGATCCGCGTCGGTTTAGCAGATTAATGATCCGCAACGCATCGACGGGACTGACAAAACCATCGGCATTCACGTCAGCCTGCAGACCCGGCAACGGATTTTGATATGCGGAGCGGGTCAGATTGATCGTCACCGTGACGTCCGAGCTGAACCGTCCCGTTTCGTCACGAACCCGATACGTGAAGCTATCCGTCTGGCCCATGGCGCCGATATTGTTCTGGTAAACGAAGGTCCCATCGGGGCGGAACTGGGTCAGCGTCCCTCGCGATGGCTGCGTGACCAAAATCGCTTCGATCGCGTCGCCATCAGGATCGAAATCGTTGGCTAGCAAACCTTGCGCGGGATCAGAAACGGACAACCGTCCGCCGACCGAGACACTGTAGGTGTCGGGCTGTGCCACCGGCGGATTCTCAACCGGTTCAATGTCCAGCGTAAAGGTATAGCTGACCTCCGACGCGCCATCGGATGCACCAATCGTCAGCACCTGCTGCCCATTGGCAAACGGACGGGGAACCACACGAATCTGGTCCCCAACAAAAGTCACCGATTCAATCAGCGGCGATTGCCCCAAATTACTGGGTTCAATCACTCGATACGTCAGCGGTTGGCGATCGGGATCAAAAAAGACCGTCGACAGATCACCGACCGCCGTTTCATTCTCCCGGCCCTCGAGGATATCGTTGGGAAAGCCGCCAATGAGCATCGGGGGATCGGGCGTATCGATGATCGTAACCAGGATTGGCACCGAGGTCGTCAGCCCATCGGGGATGTCATTGATGGCTCGCACCGTGAGCGTGGCTTCGCCAAAGCCGAACGGCGGCAAAGTGAGCGTCATGGTGGGGCCAGAAACTTCGACCGTCATCCCGGCTAGATTCTGATCCTTGTCGGCAAATTCGGCCTCAAAGATCAGCGGGTCACCTTCGGGGTCGGCAAACCAGGTGTTCAAGTTATACGTCAAAACCTTCGGCGTTGCCTTGGCCTCGATCGTGGAAATTTCGGACACTCCGGCAACACCGTTGACCCCCAGAAAATCGGCAGGTTTATTGTCCCCCGTGACCGTCAGGATCACTGTCCCGGTCGCTGCTAGCGGCGGTATACCGTCATCAAGAATACGGTAATTGAACCGGTCCTCGCCGATGAAATCCACCGGTGGCGTATAGAACAGCGACCCGCCATTGTTGGGATTGTACGTGACAAGGATATTTCGGAACACCCGTTCGGCCCGGGCATATTGCCGGTCGAGGATCAGCGCTTCGCCCAAGAACATATGGGTAACAACATTGTCGTCATCGTAGTCCATCGACGTTTGGATGGCATCCAGGATTTCGCGGCGACTGAACACCGTCGGATCCGTTTCGTACACCGCCCGTTTGTAGGAGGCAATCTGAAGCGCGATGGTGGCCTTGGCCTGATCGTCCGCGGCATAATCGAGAACGCGACGCAGCATCTCGACGGTTTCCTGCGGACGGCGCGCCCGCATGGCAATGGTGGCCAGCAGATTCAACGCCTGATAATTCCGGGGCTCCAGTTCGAGCGCGCGGCGGGCGTCTGCTTCGGCCTCGAACAGGGATCCGAGCAAGGTCAGCACATTGGCGCGCGCCAGCAGGAACCCGGCATTGTCTAATATATTCACTACGGTTTTTGTGGAAGACCTGGAGAATCGAAGATGACGGCAAGCAGAAAGGGCATTTTTTGATAAAGTCCCGTAATAGAGACCGCTTAAATAAAGAGCCGGAATATCAACACGTTTTCCCAGAACAGGCAGTTCGGTCCGCTGGTATCCTATACCCTCCAAAATACTCCAGTTTACAAAACCACGTTTTAGTCCAGGAAACAAAAAGGGGAAAACCCTCAGTTTTTCCAGTCGCTGGAGAATCCTGAGAGGATCTCCCTCTCG
>SLFV01000366.1 GCA_007124075.1 Roseimaritima sp. | reverse complement strand
GACGAGGAACTGCGATCGGCAATGCAGCAGGAGACCCTTCTGCTGTTTCAGGATTTGATGCGAGAGAATCGTCCAATCACGGATCTACTGATTTCCTCCGGTTCGTTCGTCAACGAACGTCTGGCCAAACATTATGGAATTGATGACGTCGAAGGCGAGGAATTCCGCTGGGTTTCTTTGGAAAACCATCACCGTCAGGGGATCCTGGCGCATGCCAGCATCCTGACCCTGACCAGTTACCCCGGACGAACTTCCCCGGTTTTGCGTGGCAAATGGCTGCTGGAAAATATTTTGGGGACACCCCCGCCAGACCCGCCGCCTGGGGTTCCCGAGCTGGAGGAGACCGCTGGTGCCCAAGCGGGCGCATCCTTGCGAGAGCAATTCGAAGCCCACAGAACGAACCCAACCTGTGCATCTTGCCACAGCGTGATGGATGAACTGGGGTTTGGACTGGAAAATTTCGGTCCGATCGGTAACTATCGTGTCGATGATAATGGGCATGCGATTGATGCATCGGGGGTTTTGCCCGGCGGGCGTCACTTTGATGGGGTGCTGCCGTTGGTTAGACAGTTGTTCCAAACCGAGTCACAATCGTATATACTGACTGTAACCAATCGGTTACTGACTTACGCCTTAGGGCGTGAACTGACCCCTGCCGATCGCTGCTTTGTTGCCGATATCGTCTCGGACGCAGCCGATCATGAGTATCGCTTTGCACAATTGGTAACCGCAGTTGTGCTCAGCAAACCCTTCCGTTTTTACTCTTTCGACGAGAATTAGTGATGGCACACGCACTGCTCAAACGACGTACTCTCTTGCGCGGATCCGGAGCTTTGGTTGGCTTACCACTGCTGGATTCGATGCTCCCTGCAGGTCGCTCTTTGGCACACGCTGGGGAAGCCTCCCCTGTGTCCCCCGTGCGGATGGCTTGTGTTTTCTTTCCCAATGGGGCAATCATGCCCGACTGGACACCGCAGGGCGAAGGGAAGGACTGGCAGCTATCCAAGACGTTGCAACCGCTAGCACCTTTCCAGTCGAAATTAAGTGTGATTTCCGGTTTGGCTTTGGATAAAGGGCGTGCCAATGGTGACGGAGCTGGCGACCACGCTCGCTGCTCGGCTAGCTTTTTAACAGCAGCTCAGGCGGTGAAGACGGCTAGTAATATCTATGTCGGTGTTTCAGTTGACCAAGTGGCCGCTCAGCAGTTGGAGGGGCAGACCAAGCTTAGCTCGATTGAACTTGGGCTGAATCCCAGTCGCAACGCGGGTAGCTGCGATTCCGGCTACAGTTGTGCGTATTCGTCCAATATTTCTTGGCGTACGGCGACACAGCCAATGTCGAAGGAATCGGCACCGAAAGCGGCTTTCGAGCGGTTATTCGGCAGTGGCGATACGAAGGCTCAGAAAGAGCGCGATTTCTATCGTAAAAGTATCCTTGATGTTGTTTCCGGCGATGCGCAAACGCTCTTGAAACAAGTAAGCGGCTCGGACAAACGCAAGCTGGACGAGTACTTTTCAGCCGTTCGTGATTTGGAAACCCGAATCGCACGAACCGAAGCCGAGGAGAAGGCAGCGATGCCCAAAATGGAGGTTCCGGAAGCCCGGCCGGAGTCATTCCGCGAGCATGCGAGGTTGATGTTCGACATATTGGCATTGGGTTTCCAGACCAATTCAACGCGGATTGCGACCTTTATGCTGGACAATGCCGGTGGCAATCGAGTCTATAAAGAGGTAGGGGTCAATGACGCTCACCACGGATTGAGCCACCATCGCAACGACGAAGCCAAGGTTCGGAAACTGTCGACCATCGACCACTACTTGGCCGAACAATTCGCTTACTTTCTGGAAAAACTGTAAAGCATCCCGGAGGGAGAGGGAACGTTGCTGGATCAGTGCATGGTCCTGTACGGCAGTGGCTTGAGCGACGGAAATCGTCACCAACACCATGACCTTCCGATTGTCATGGCGGGCAGTGCCGGAGGACGTTTTAAGACAGGCGAGCACATCATCGTGCCGCAGGAAACACCGATGGCCAACCTTTACGTGTCAATGTTGCATGCGATGGGAGCTCCGGCGGAGATGCACGGTGACAGTACAGGACGACTGAAGTCCGTCGAGGTTTAAAGGCTTGCCCGACAAGTCCTAACATGCGCGTCGCAGCCATTTTTCAAATGGCTGGCAATGACCGTTGAACGGTACGATCCCGATCACCGGGATGGTGCAATACCTTGGAAGCTCGCACAAGTTGCTGGCCGTGGACGGGTCGTTTTCCGAGGTAGGGTGATTCAGCACGACCCCGGCGATTTTTAAACGGCGCTGCTTGCCGTAATGCTGGGCGGCCAACGTGGTCGCGACCACCTGGTGTATCACTCCTAAACGATTTTCCGCGACAATCACTAGAGTCGCATCTAGATCGGCTGCGAGGTCGGCGTTCGTATATCCATCACCCAGTGGCGAAAAAAGCCCCCCGGCTCCCTCGACGATCAGCAGGGAGCATTGGGCATACCACCACCTGGCTCCTGACGCCAACAGCGAGATGTCGACTTTTCGCCCCTCGGCGGCAGCCGCGACGGGCGGTGCCAAAGGTTCCAAGAAACGTTGCGGGCAAACGCGTTCGATTGTATGCGGTCGATTAGCTGCTTGCCACAATTGCTCCGCATCAGACGAACAGTACTTTCCATCGACGAAACTGCAACCACTAGCAGCGGGTTTGTACACACCGACCCGCATCCCAAAACTGACCATTAAGCGCGTCGCCAAAGCGGCAACGAATGTCTTGCCAACTTCGGTGTCTGTCCCGGAGAAGAACAGAATGGGGGGTGAGTTGTGATTCATGCGATTGTTCGTAACATATTCCACGAGAAAAGCGGTTTGTTGCTGGTACTTTATTTTACAAAGGTCGGTCATGGGGCGTGAGGTCGCTTTAGGATTGCTGCAGATGAGCTGCACGCAAGATAAACGAGAAAACGTTGACAAGGCAGTGGGTCAAATAGAACAAGCAGCCCAAACTGGGGCTCAAGTGATTTGCTTGCAGGAACTGTTCACCGGGCCCTACCCTTGTCAAGCCGAAGACCATCGCATGTTTGACTGGGCGGAGCCGATTCCAGGGCCGACCACCGAACGCCTTCGCCAGCTAGCTGCGGATCTGCAGGTTGTGATTGTGGCGTCGCTATTCGAACGACGCGCTCCGGGGTTGTATCACAACACTGCGGTCGTTCTGGACGCCGACGGTGCCATCGCTGGGATGTATCGCAAAATGCACATCCCCGATGACCCGCTGTATTACGAAAAATTTTATTTCACCCCGGGAGATCTAGGGTTTCCCGTGATCGAAACACGTTATGCCAAATTGGGCGTTGGCGTTTGCTGGGATCAATGGTTCCCGGAGGCAGCACGCTTGTTCGCTCTGGCGGGGGCGGAGGTCCTATTGTATCCAACCGCGATCGGTTGGATTGATGAAGAAAAGGCTGAGTACGGTAACCAACAGTACTCTGCATGGCAAACCTCGATGCGTGCCCACGCGATCGCCAATGGGATTTGGGTCGGAGCCCCGAATCGTGTCGGCCACGAGGGCCCGGTTGAGTTTTGGGGTGGTTCGTTTCTGGCCGCTCCCACGGGTGCCATTGTTCAGCAAGCCGATCACGACCGTGAGCAAACCATCGTCCAAAACTGTTCTCTGGAGATGTTGGATGTGGTCCGCACCCATTGGCCCTTCCTCCGTGATCGACGAATTGATGCTTACGATGGGTTGTTGAAGAGGTTTCTGGTCCCGTAGTTTGCGGGTACACCGGGCTGATATTTTTCTGCCGTGACCGGTACGATGCAGCGTTGATGCGAACGCGGTGGCGCGAATAACAACAGCGACTGGGAAACAATCGCTGGCAAGCAATGATTCAACACAGGAGACCAGCCAGATGAGTAAACGAATTTTGATGATCGTGGGCGACTTTGTGGAAGACTACGAGGCGATGGTGCCGATGCAAATCCTGCAGTGCGCCGGCCACGAGGTTTCAACCGTTTGCCCCGACAAAAATGCGGGCGATTACGTCTTAACCGCGATCCACGATTTCGAAGGGCAGCAGACGTACAGTGAAAAACCGGGGCATCGATTCGCAATCAATTGCGACTTTGCTGGCTTGAATCCTGCCGAATTCGATGCGTTGGTGATTCCGGGCGGCCGAGCTCCCGAGTACCTGCGTTTGGATTCGACAGTGTTGGAGATCGTGCGACATTTCAATTCAAACGGAAAACCGATAGCAGCGATTTGCCACGGTCCACAAATTTTGGTCGCGGCGGATGTATTGGGCGGACGTGAATGTAGCTGTTATCCCGCTTGCAGCCCCGAGGTCGCCAAAGCTGGCGGCAGGTATATCGCCCCCGCCGCGACAATGGATTCGGCTCACGTCGACGGCAACCTTGTCACCGCCCCTGCCTGGCCTGCGCACCCGGCTTGGATGCGAGCTTTTCTGAAACTGTTGGAAAGCTGAAATCGAGTCCGCCATGGTTCATGTCGTAAATTTCCAATGGACTCCGATCGACACCTGGATCATCGTCACCGGTAGTTTGGTCAGCGCCGCCTGTGCGATTCCAGGTTGCTACTTGTTTTTACGAAAACAGTCGATGGTCGCGGATGCGTTAACGCATTCGATTTTTCCCGG
>SLFV01000337.1 GCA_007124075.1 Roseimaritima sp. | reverse complement strand
GATGTTGATGGATGATGCATCCGATTGGACAAACGCAAGATGGGGCATACCAAACGATCCCGAAATATGCTCGGTAACGTTCTCAGGAATCTTGACCGTTCCCGCAGCGAAGGAACGTTGGTAGACGGAATCGGTATGATTGGCATTTCCCCAAGTGATCGACATTTCGGTCAATGTCCACCCCTCAGGCAGCTTGGGATCGCCACGCCGGTCCACGGCTAAGAAAATGGTTGCCGGTTGATCGATCGTGAATTGAAACCCGGGTGCAGGTTTTTTCCAGTCGCCGCGTCGCAGGGCGATTCGGGGCAAATTTGCCAACGATTCGGGTATCGATGTGATGGCTTGTTGATCCGCTGCCCGATGGATCGTTTTGGCGGGTGAAAGCTTTTCACGTGCGGTCGCCAGATGGATGACACGTCGATCAAAACCGGAAACTAAGAAAGGATCGGACGGTTGGTTGGCGGTGATAGGGTCGTTGATCCATGGACCGCCATAGCCACTGGCTGGCCCCCAAGAGTGCAGGTCCTCATAGCTCCCGAACCACAGATTGGACTGTGGCTGGCCCGCCAGTGGGTTCCCTTGAATACTGGTTTCGTTGGACGCCAAAACCAGTTGCCCGTTCCATTGGCAGAAGTCGGGAATGTAACGCAGGTGGCTGCCGATAGGGCGAATTCCAGATGTGTCTGCAGTCGAAAATGAAGAAGGGAAGTCGAAGAACATGCCGTGCATATCCATCATCCAACGTCCATCGGTGATTTCACGAATGCGTGGCCATTCGGTGTACCATCCGTGATAAGCGTCGTTGCAAAACGCCGCCTTCGGCAGCAGGAAAGTGCTCCACTTGCCTTGATCAAGCAACCTTAGCCTAAGGCTGCGGCGGTCCCAACCGATCGCCCAGATCGGGGCATCCGAATCGCTACCGCCTTTGATGCCCGGTGGGCCGGTGACATCCGTGAATTGACGTCTTTCGATGATGCTCCAATTTACACCGTCGTACTGTGCCAATACGCCAAGATCTTCATCCGATTCGGCTTTTCCGCCTACCAGCAGATCCTTGTAACTCCCGGCGCTCAGTTCTCCGTTATTGGAAACGACCAATCGGCCTTGCGAAACATAAGCCCCTTTAGCATGCCAGCCGGGAACGGGTTTCTTGAACAACAAAGTCACTTCCAACGTATGTATGTCGGCTTCCCAGATACTCCCTTCCATGTCGATGTAATGAACCTTGTTCGCAGGATCAGTCAAGTGTCGGGTGATTGCAGTAACGCGGATCGGCATTTTCTCAATCGGGATTGTACGAACCGTACCGTCCAAGCCGATCGCGTAGTGGCCGATGAATAATTGTTGCGATTCCTCGTGGATCATCCGCCCGGCGGGCGTTCCGCCGACGCTGTGCGGATCGATCACGAGATTCAACTTTTCATCAATCGAAAACAGTTTGTGTTCGCTGCCTCGCGGTTTATGGGGGGCATAATTCACCATCCACAACTTTCCGGCCCACGGCACAATCGCGCCAATGCCGCATTCGTCATGCCCCGATTTCGTGTGTGCCCCGTTCTCACTGTAGATCCCGTAAACGGTCAAATGGGGAAAGATTCCGCTGATTTGAAGCGGTACAGAACGGACAAAAGCTTTGCTTTCGGGCGATTCCGCCGGTGCAAGAGGTGGAAACGCCGTAGCGAAAAGCAAAGCTGCCAAAGGCGAGACTGAGCGAAAAAGCATCATGGAAGGCTCGATTCTAGGCAATAGAGGTTAGCATCGAAGGATCGACAACTGACCCGCGCTCCGGCCCCTCTCTATATCTCTCCGATCCCGCATCACCCCGCGGGAGAGACCGATGTAATGAACCATTGTGGATCCTCTCGATGCTTGCGCAGCACCCTATTTTCTTTGTTAGTCACAGTCAACGCAATAGTGCTTGATGCTCCCCCCCCCGCTCCCGAGCGTGAGGGCGAAGGGTGAATGGGTCGTCACGACCGATTGAGGGGCGACCGAGAGTTGCCAATCGCTGCGATGTTGACCGTGGGGGCGAATGAATAGGAGACACCTCTGAATACGAGACACCTCTGATTGGGCGTTCGGTTGCGCAATGGCGGTTCGCTTGGCGGCAAGCGGAAACACACAGTAGCCACAGACTGCTTGTGATCAGTCCAGCAACGCCTCGTACGCGGTACTTCACATTGTTACAACGAAACATCTTGTTCTACTGGACTGCAGGAAACCTGATTTCCATCAACGGTTCACGTTCGCAAGTGAAAGGGCCAATGTCCAGGCTGACCTCCGGGGTTCCCCCCTGCAACATGGCTGCCAGGCCCAGATTCACGAACCGAGCACCTTCATTGCGGATGACGCACAAAGCGAAATCGGAGGGTAGTCGTCCCTCCACCAATTTCTTCGGGTTGAAAATGCCGTCGGTCACAATATCCGGCATCGGCAGTTCACCAGCCCGTTTGTAGACTTCGCCAAACAGGCCTTGAGGATTCGATCCACCATCGGAGAATCGATTGTCATGAATCCAGATCGCTTCGGGATAGGGGGCACGGACGCAACCATCGTCCCCTGGTGTGCAAAGTTTGGATGGTTATTGTCATGTAAGCGATTTTTGAACACCCGCGTATGGCTGCCGTTCTTCAACTGCAATCCCGGCAACGAGAAAACAAGGATACCACCGGTATTGTTAGTCGCTTCGTTTTCATAAACATCGGCTCCCACGGTATTTTCGATCTCAATCCCCGCCACGTTCTGCTCGGCTCGGTTATACCGAACGACGGCCCGGCGAGTTTGTCCTACATTGACACCCGCGTCCGAGGCGAACTGGGCAACACAATGCTCGATCAGTACGTCCGAACACATCACCGGATAGATCCCGTACGCCCCATTTTGCTCACTGGCCCCGTCGCTCCACCACGTACGGACACGGCGGATCGTCAGGTCTTCCATCGTGAAACGATCGGCCTTAATCAAAAATCACTCGCTGCCGCTTCCTTGGCTCTGTTGGGTGAAATCAATGATCGTCTGGTCCATCCCTTGGCCGCGAATCGATACGTCTGCGATTCCCGACCATTGGTTGATGCAGACCGTTCCGTAGCGTAATCGGTCGATCGCCCTGTCCAGATGGTTTGCCTGCCTTTGGCGAAACGCATCGGTGACCGTAAAGGTAATGCCCAGTGTACCGAATAACTGCGAGTTGACGAAGTCGACTGCCGCATCCAAAAAAGCTTCGCACGAAGCTTCGTCCAGCATTGTTTCGGCGCAGACGCACACGAATGATTCCTCGTCGAATAAATGCGGCTGTTCGCTCCGTTGGGTGCCACGAATCAACGTCCACGGCAAGGAATCGTCGTTAGAATCAGGCAAACGCCCAGCGGCATGTTCAAATCGCTGGCGGTCACCAGGATAATAGGCAAACCGGGGTGGAATCCGCTGCAGCACAGCATCGACCATATCAAGAAACGCCTGTCGCTGCGGCCAAACCTCGCAGCGCAGCCCCCGAAAAATCAACCGATCATACAAGTGGCCGATCGGCATCACGGAAACGCACAATCGGCCCAGTGAGTTTTCTCGTGGCGCAGCAGGCAAACGAGGCACACCTGTCTGATCGACATCCTGGAAGATACGCTGCAACACACGCAAATAACGCATCACGCTGAAGGGCCCGGCCAGAATCTTCTCACCTGCGATCGCTTGGTCCAACGCAATCCGTTTTGCCTGACATGCTGCCTGTACCCAAAGCTCCGCAACCTCAGCGACCGACGAAGCGCACGAATCCAGCAACACACATCGCTCTGGCATTCCCAGAGCGGTTAATCGCTGAGCCCCCACGGACAGATCGGCGACCGCCGAATCAAGTTTTGCATCGATCGTAGGCGGAATCACCGCACACTACTCCAGACCTTGAACTTCGCCACCGCCGATCGTTGACGCCGCACGGAAGGCAACCATATCGATCGACTCGCTGATAAAACGAACCGAACCGTCCACCAGCGCAAAGTTTGCACCGCCGGGGTGGTAGCTGCCAAAGTTGCCGACCGTTGCACCGAACGAAGCCAACACATCACCCACGGGACCATCGGTAGTTACGTTGGGACCGGCATTGGAAGGGCAGTAGTAGGTGGGGACCACCGTCGACGCAACCGCCGGCAGTTGACGCAAGCAGCAACATGACGAAGCAACAACATGGCCTTCTTACCGTGGTGGACGCTGACCGGCCCACCACGCATGACTGCGATCCCAAACGTCTTCGGGTGCCGCCGGTGGCGCTTCGTCGGGTTCGCTTTCAATCCACGTGGCGTGCGCATCGGCTTCGGCTTTGTCGCCCAGACCGTCGGATTCCATGCGTTCAAGCTGTGCGACCGGTCGTTCCAAATCCCGCTCGTACCAAAGCCAATCAATTGCGGGAGCAGACGGAGGTTCGCTAGCCTCCACAAACGGCACAACCGGTGTAGGCTGCACGATCGGAGGTAGCGGCCTGGGCCTGCTGGGCTGGACCGGGACAACCGGTCGTTGTGGCTGTGGCGGGACCGGCGGTATCATGACCAACACAGGTTCGGGTTCCGGTTCAGGCTTCGGCTCCGATCTCACTTCCAAAACAGGCTCGGGTTCGGGTTCCCTTTTCAAAACAGGTTCGGGCTCGGGTTCCCTTTTCAAAACAGGTTCGGG
>SLFV01000330.1 GCA_007124075.1 Roseimaritima sp. | reverse complement strand
AAGCGGTCGCCGACTTATGCGACCACTTGGAACGCGCGCAGGCGACGGGCAACGGCGACCTGGATCTCTGGTAACGGCCTCCGCTGGGCAGCAGGATTCGCGCCTACACCACCACACGGGCAGATACAACGCTTGCACAACGCGCGCCTTAGGGGGTACTAGCCGAACCGCAGGAGTGTCGCACCGGCTGGCGTCGAAAAGCCCGTCGGAGCGAACCCGACTACCAGCGTTGGATGGCACCATTTAGTACCGCACCCTTGGATGACGTCCTGCGTCGGGCATTGGCTGGCCAGCCGAACTGGTCCGAGCTAGCGCCGCACGCCTGCAAGGCATCGCATCCCGAAACGGATCGTCAGTACCGTCAAGAGGAGCGTCGTGCATCGGAGAATCGCAACCGCACCCGCCGAGCCCGTTGCCGCGGCGGGAGAATGTCAACCAGAGGTCGGTAACGGGTTGTGGTGTACGGTTACGAACTCCTGTGCTTTGCCTTGCGTTTAGCCTCCAGCAGCCGTTCGGTGTACGAAGGTTGGGCGATGTCTTCCGCTGTGGCGGTTGGACCGCCGGCAATAGACGGCGGCTGAACGGTAGCGGTCGATCCGTCGGCATCTTTGGTCCTATCGCGTCCCAGCGTCTCGGTATTGGCCAACGGTTCGAAACGCGCCGCCGTCGCAGCGCGGGAACTGCGGGCGGCTTGCATTGATGCTCGCAGTGAATCGAGGCGTTGCAACGGTGCCGGTTCGGGGGCGTGCTGGCGTCGGACGTAGTTCCAGGCTTGCTGGGCCCAGCCGAAGGAAATCGCGACGCGGCGAGTAAAAATGTCGATCCAGAATAGAGAGCAGGCCAACAACACGGCCCAGGTCCAAATATCACGAATCGTTTTGTCGCTCGTCAAGCCGCTGCGAAACGGGTTGATCTGCGCCGCCAATTCCGAGACGCTTTCCGTCAGCGGTGGGTAGGCCTCACCGCTAATGCCTCCGCGCGGGGCGATGGCCGCCAACCGCCCCAGTAGTGGTTCATTCAATTCCCGCAGACGGTATTCGTCGCTGTACGGGACCGATACGCCCGTGACCAAGGATGCCGATCCTCCACCCGGGATAACGTTGACAAAGTAGGCTCCGGAAGCAACTGCCGGAAACGTACCCACGTAGCGTCCTTGGGTGACGGGTCGCATTTGCAGCGAGACAGGATTCAAATCGGGGTCCAACACCGTAGCTTGCATCGGCACCACGGACTGGGCCTGGTTTTCCGGGTCCAGGGCGGTCGCAACGACGCGCACCTGGCCATCGCGATACTGCGTCGCAATGGTCCATTGATCCGACGTACCCGTGGGCCGCATCAACCAGCGGAGCAGTTGTTCAAAAAACTTGTCAAACCCTGGCCATGAAGCCCAGGCCGTGGTCCACCGTTGTCCTGCATCGGTCGACCAGACCGCGGTGCGCCCCAGCCCATATTGCCAGCAGGCAAGCAAAGCGTTGTCCTGTCCCGTGGGAAGCGGAGAGGTCATGACCGTTTGCACCAGGGGATTGACCTTGGGGGTGGTCATGACAAAACCGGTAATGGGCGGGGGTGCTGGCCCCAGGCCGCCGACGATCGGATGCGAAACTTCCACGACGGGGTCGATGCCTGAGGGATTTTCGTGAATCAATCCCCGCCGGACGCGGCGTGATTCCCGCACCAAAATGCGAGGCACCGCGCGAGCCGATTTGACATAATAGTGATTCCCCCCGCCTGCGGCAGCAATTTGCAACATAAGGTTCACGTCGGCTCCCTCGCCGACCGCAACGCCGGAGACCGTGATCCCATCATCTCGCATCTTGCGGACCAGGCCCGTAAAGTCAGCCTCAGGCGTCAAGCCGTCGGTCAACACAATCATATGTTTGGTCGACGCATCGATGTTCCGCAACGAAAAGTACCCTCGTTGCATTGCCGGATAGACATCCGTGCCTCCCCCAGCTTGGATACTGGCAATCCGAGGCAAGATATGTGTCCGCCCCGCAACCTTTTGCATTGGTACGATTTCGTGCGGTTGCGAATCAAAATGGATCACTCCGATATAATCCGACGGTTGTAGGGCTTTGACCGCTTCCATCGCGGCGGCTTTGCACAATGCCATGTTTTCCCCCGCCATGGAACCGGAGGAGTCAATGACCAATTGCAATGCTCCCACGGGGCTGACTTTTTGATTCTTGATGTCAAAATCAACCGGCATTGCCTCTTCCAGCTTGGTCCCCGCCCAGCCTCCGGCTCCCAAAGCCTCCGGGCCGCCCAGCATCAGTAACCCACAACCAAGCTGCTGTGTATTACCGACCAGCAGTTCGATCTGATTATCGGTAAAGCCGATGATCGCGTTGTCTTGTCCGCCACCAAGTCGGGGAACGCCAGCCAAAATGACGGCGTCAAAGGGCTGCAAATCGGCCAGGGAGCCATACAGTGAATCACTGCCCTGGACGACAACTTCCAGTTCGGCTTTCCGTAGACTATCGACCAGCAGTTGGTACTGTCCCGGTGAATCCCAAGGTTCCACCAACAATACGCGACCTTTGCCACGGACCAGGCTGTAGGTGATGGCGGTATTGTTTTGGGCGATCGCATCGTCGGCGGGCGAATCGGCAACAAACGTTGCGGAATAGGTATACGCCGTCACCTCTTCGTTTTGAGTAATGAAGGGAAACACATTTTTGCCCGGTGACAAGGTGACTTTTTCGTCCACCAGCAATTGCTCTGCGCCTCCCGACTGCCGCGTGACGCTTAATCGTCCTGAGATGGACCGCGAACGTTCAGCGGGAACTGCGGCGGTCAGCACGACTCGAGCTTCGAATTTTTGCCCTCGTCGAACGTCGCCGGGCAGGTCAATTTTTTCCACCAAGACATCGGCCAGGCCGTCGGGAGGAATTGCCAGCACGTCCACGCCGATCCCGGCAGCCGCGACACGCGACATCACGCCGCCGACTTCACCCAAGTTTTGATTCCCATCACTGACCAGCACGATCCGGCGTCGTGAGCCCTCGGGCATCACTGCCAAAGCCAATTCGAAAGCAGCTTCTAGGTTGGTCGCATCGGGACGGCCAGGATTGCAATCCTGGGGACGCAGTAACGGGAGGGGGTATGGAGCGGGCGGAACTTCGATCGCCGCATCGGCGGCAAAGACGATCATCCCCGCTTGATCCTGACGCCCCGAATCGCGATGTCGTTGAACCGTTTCAACCGCAAACCGAAACATCCGTTCCTGCTGCAGCGCAGGGATGCTGTCGGATTGATCCAACAAATACAGCACCGTGACCCGATCCGAGAGCCAATAAAACTGAATCCCCGCAATCGCGGCAATCATCGCCGCCATCACGAAGGTCCGCAGCCCAAGGACCATCGATCGCCGCAGCCTGCCCAAGGATCGCAGGCGGCGAAAGCTGACCCACCAGTGGAAAGGTATCAACAGCAGCAGAAGGAGGTACGCAGGGGATTCGAAGCCGATTCGCAGGTCCGTCATCGTCTATCTTGAGGGCTCCGCGTCCCAGGTCGCAGGTAACCGCCGCAGATTTGATCACTGCGTTGGCGGTTTCGCCGACGCGTTCGGGATGGAAGAACGCATCGACCGCAGCTATGGTCCAAAACCAAACATATCGATCAAGGCGTCGGTCAGCGAGGTGACCGGTGTCGACATTTCATTGTAGCTCCACAGATTCCGAATCAGATCGGTACCGATCATCCCGGCAAAACACATCAGCAACACGATAGCCGCCAGCGAAAGGACGCTCATCAACGAGAAGGGGACTTCGTACGTCGGTACAGCAACGCCTCCTGCCGCAGCAGGCGTCACCGCCGCATTCGGGTCAATTCCAAGCGCGTCGTCAGGTTCCGCCTCGACCGCCGTATCCAACCCACCCTCGTCGACGGCTCCGGCTGCCAGCGGGTCGCCCCCAAAGGGATCTCCTTCGGCCTCGGCAAACGCATCCCCTTCGACAAAGTCGATCCCGCTCCCAAACGCAGTCGATTCTTCCACCTCGATGACCTGCGATCCGCTGTCGTCATCGACCTCGATGTCGATTCCTGATGGGGATAACTGGAAATCCTCGCCAGCCTCAAAATCAACCAACGAGCCACTGCCGCCACCGCTTTGGGAGCTACCCACCCCCGAACCGTCCAGTTCCGCCCCCAAGTCCAACGCAGAGATGCTGGAACCGGCCAAATCCAGGGGCTCGCCTTCCAGGGAAATTCCACTGTCCGAAGGACTCATCAGATTCATGCCGCTGTCGCCCGCGATCGAAATATCACTGCCCATCGGACCGCCGATCAGCAAATCATCGTCGTCGTCGTCCGCGATGACCAGTTCGTCGTCGTCGACAGCGTCATCAAAGTCTAAACTGGAACCTGAAACGCCCGAACCAGACAACGGATCAGACTCGCTAGCAATGTCAGAACCGACCACGATCTCCGAACCGCCCAGAACCTTGGGATCGCTGTCACCCCTGATCACGTCGCCGGTGCCACCCCCGCCGGGGCTGGATAACAGGTCCAGTTCCGAAAGCACGTCCAGGCCCGATGCGCCTGATTTGCCTGCGTCATCGCCACCGGCCAATTCCAGTTCGTCCCCCAACATTTCCAAGCTGCTGGTATGCCCAATTGTCGGTTCGGATTCCAGCGTCAATTCGCTTTCAATTTTACTGCTCGGTTT
>SLFV01000327.1 GCA_007124075.1 Roseimaritima sp. | reverse complement strand
TTCTTGGAGCCTGACCGGGCCCTATTTGGATGGTTCGGGTAGTGAAAGTAAAGCCGCGGCGACCGCTATGGCTTTGTTGGCTTTTCAAGGCGACGGGAATACGCACCTTGCCGGACCCTACGCCAAGGAGGTCGAGCGGGGCATGAAATGGCTGATAAAGCAACAGAATCGGGAAGGATTCTTTGCCAGCGATACCCGCGCAAGCCATTCCAAGGCGTATGCCCAGGCACAGTGCACAATCGCGATAAGTGAGCTGTATGCAATGACGCAAGATTCCTGGTTGCGTCAACCAACGGAACTGGCGATTCAGTATGCCGAGCGAGCCCAGACATCCGGGGGCTGGCGTTACCAACCTGGCAATGGTGCGGACACCTCGGTCACGGGCTGGTTCTTAATGGCGTTGGAAAGTGCACGATCGGGCGGGATCGAGGTTGATCCGCAGGTCTTTTACAAACTCAGTGAGTTTCTTGATCGCGTGCAATCCGAAGACGGGGCGATGTACACCTACATGTTCAACGGCCGCCCCACGGAAACAATGACCGCAGAGGGTTTGTTGTGCAGGCAGTATCTTGGTTGGCAACGTGATTACACCCCGATGGCCGCAGGGGTCAATTTTTTGGTCGATAAACATAACTTCGAATTGAATCAACGCAATTTTTACTACTGGTATTACGCCACCCAAGTCCTGCACCACTACGGCGGTTCGCAATGGCAAGCTTGGAATAGTAATATGAAAGCTCAGTTGCCTCCCGCACAAGTGAAGTCGGGCAGGGAGGCAGGCAGTTGGTCACCACAGGGATCGCGTTGGGGACCATCCGGTGGCAGGCTTTACGCAACCTGTTTGGCCATTTATTGCTTGGAGGTCTACTACCGGCATCTGCCCCTATATGCCTTCGGCAACGATGCAAATCTTGCATCAGACGCTCGGGTTTCGGGATTGGTAGATGAATGAACGCTCACCCGCCTTTTGGCTTCATCTGCTGCGGGCCCTAAGAGCCTACAAAAAAGGGTGGATGCCCCCCTCCGGACGATCGATTTCCTCGTGTTACAGCGAGGACTCCAAAGGGTCAGCCCCCTTTTTCAACAGGCTGCTAACGGTTCGGTAGCCAAACCGTAAAAACCGAACCCGTTCCAACCTGGCTGGTTACCGTCAACTGACCGCCATTTTGTTGAACGAAAGTCTTGCAAATTGGCAGACCAAGCCCCATGCCTCGAGCTTTGGTGGAAAAAAATGGTTCCATGATCCTATCCAAGTCCGCCGGTGCAATGCCTTGTCCCTGGTCATGGAACGATACGCTTACCCCATCGTCTTCGACCACCACCTTGATCGTCAGTCGCCCTCCCTCGGGCATCGCATCGATCGCATTACGGATCAGGTTCTGGAACACAATCGCCATTTGCCGCTGATCCAAATCAACTTCGGCTAACCTCGGGTCAATCTGCAATTCAACGACATGCTTACTAGTGGGGTTGACTTGCTGAATCGTTTCCGGCAGTAATTCCGCTAGGCCACAGGGACCTAGCTTGGACCCTGGGGACCTAGCAAAATCGGCCAGTGTCGTCACGACATCGTTGATCAACGCCACCTGACGGTCGATGCGTTCTAAATGTTCCTGGCGTTTCTGATCATTAACATTCTTCGCATGCGTAAGGAAATAAACCGACGTCTTTACCGCATTCAGTGGGTTGCGAATCTCGTGCGCGATACCCCCGGAAATTTGTCCCAACATCGCCAATTTTTCGCGCTGCACCAGCGCGTCTTGCGCTGCTTGCAACTCGATCGTTGCTCGGGCAATGCGATCTTCAAGCTGATCGTTGATCTCTCGCAGCGCCGCCTGAGCGGATTTCAGATCAGAAATGTCACGGACAATTCCTGCAAAACAGCGTTCATCACCGATCTGCATTTCACTGACCGCCAAATGTACGGGAAATTCACTGCCATCGCTTCGCCGCCCTACCACCTCACGACCGACGCCGATGATTTTTCGGTCTCCGGTCCGCAGGTACTCCGCGACATAGCGGTCGTGTTGGTCTGCAAAAGTGGCGGGCATCAAAATCGAGACGTTTCGGCCCACTAAGTTCGTGACTGGAAATCCGAACATCTCTTCGGTCGCTGGATTTGCCTCACGAACGATTCCCCGATGGTCAATCACGATGATCGCATCAATCGCTGAATGCATGATTGCATCCAGGAGAACTGGTCGTGCCTCAGGATTGTCGGCATATTCGAAATTAGTCATTGTGGCCCAACGTGAAAAGGATTTTGCCACATAATATAAAGCAAAATCACCCGCCTCTCCCGGCCCCACGGCAAGCGAGGCCGGGAGAGAGGCTGGTGTTCCGGTGAGGGGTACAGGAGTCCATTGCCGCCAGCGGCTCTTGGACGGCTTGGCACAATTGCCCCCTTACGACCGTAACTTTACGCTCGATTGTTAATTCGACGCTCCGCTAAACGGCCTGTGCGACATCCAGTTCCTTAGCCAAACGCAAACGCGCCTCGTGCAATCGACGTTTGATCGTCCCCAATGGAGCGCTGAAATGGTCACTCATTTCCGCCAGCGTCTGACCGTGGAAGTAGTACGCCTGTAACGTTTGGCGATCCAGAGCGCGCAAACGGGCAACTGCCTCCCGGACATTGACCATGTCCTCATGCCGCATCGCCAGCCCTTCCGGCGAACCATCCGCCAACAACGTTGCCGCTAACGTCTCGGGATCGGTAGCGATCGGCCGCGCCCGACGTGTCCCACGGTTAATTGCCATGCGACACATGATCTGACGCAACCACCCGCCGAAAGCTTCGGGAACCCGCAACTGATGGATTTTTTCCATCGCCTGCACGAAGACATCCTGAGTCAATTCTTCGGCTTCCTCGATGCAGCCGATTCGCTGCACCGCCAACCCGACTAAAGATCCTCTGTAACGTTCAAACAACTCGCCGAACGCGGTCAAATTCCCACTTTGAACTTCCCGGACCAAGTCGGCGGTCGTTAAAGCAACATTTTTCTCGATGACCATTCCTATTTCCCTTCATCGCACAAAATCGAGCGTTCGGCCGAGTCCTGGTGTCCTCAGTCACTGAAATTTTTGCAAGTGCCGTGCTTCCGATTGCATCGCAACCGGAATGACAACACGGACAAAATCGCTCGGAACAAAACCCGGCGGCAAGCAACTGGCCCCGACAAGACCTTTGCAGTCCCGCGAAACCAGAAATCACCCGCCTGTAATCACACGGATTTAAGTCAACAGAAAATGGGGCTCGAACGAGCTACCCATTGTTCTGATCCAGGTGGGCAACAACACAAACCAATCAGTTGCGTGTTGCGCCGCCTATGTCCCACGACCACAACACCAGCCAAGCTTGCCGCGAATAACTCGGTTGCGAGCCATTCGCAATTGCGGCTAGTGCCCTCCAGGGAGCCTCCGCGTGGGTCCGTAATCGGGGCAGGACCGGACGACGACCATGGCTGACAGCGGATCCAACAGCGCAATTCATTGATTGACGCATGCCCTGGAACACGTTGACGATCATGTCTGAGAGTCGCATTTTGGTCCCTCCCCGCGCTCTGATAGCACGGACAGTGCGATGTAAGAAAAAAAGTTGGCTCCCACCCGTCAGGATGGAGCACGCTGTCACTATAGACGCAAACGCAAACAAACGGTTCGCGGACTCACGAATTTTTTTAAATTTTGAGAAGCTGCTTTTTCGCCTATCCGCCGCGACCAGGAAGTCTTGTGCAGATTCGAAAACGCTACTTCTCTGACTCGCAGCGGTTACAATGAAGGCTGTGTAGCAGCCCTCCAATTTAGGAAAATTAGCATGCCCCAATCTGGAATCTGGAACCGAAGAACGCTTTTGAAAACCGGAGCCGCGACGCTTGCCGGATCAGCTATTCACTCGACGGTCATCGGCGGAAATCCCGCAAACGCGGCCCCAGTCTCCCAGGAGGTTGCTGCCCCGAAATCCACTGAGCCGGTCATCGTCAATCGTCGAATCCGTCAATCGGTCATGGGCTGGTGTTTCCGACCGATGTCGTCGATTGCATTGGCCCAAAACTGTTTGCAAATGGGGATTGAGGGAATCGAGGGGATACCGGCGGCGGATTACCCGGCGGTAACGCAATTAGGCATGAAGATTTCGTTGGTTAGTAGTCACGGATTTGAAAAAGGCCCGCTTGATCCAGAAAACCATGCTTTCGTCGAAGACAAATTGCGTAACGCGATTGATTTGGCGGTCAAGTTCGGGGCTCCTAATGTGATCACCTTCACCGGAATGGTAAAAGCCGGTATCAGCGAGGAGGCAGCCAAACGCAACTGCGTGGCGTGCTGGAAGCGGGTGATGCCGTATGCGGAGCAGCATAGGATCGGGTTGGTCTTGGAGCACTTGAACACCGTCGATGATTCACACCCCATGAAAGGGCATCCCGGTTATTGGGGCGACGATCTGGAACGCTGCGCGGATTTAATTCAAGCCGTTGACTCACCGAACTTTAGGCTGCTATTTGATATCTATCATGTGCAGATCATGCATGGTGATTTGATACGCAATATCCGCCGGTACCATAAAATGGTGGGGCATTACCATACCGCTGGCAATCCCGGTCGAGGCGAATTGGACGAAAACCAGGAGATTCATTATCCGGCCGTGATTCGCGAAATCGTGCAAACGGGGTACGACGGTTATTTGGCTCAGGAGTTCATTCCGACGTGGGACGATCCGATGGAGGGCTTGCGGCACGCGGCCAAGTTATGTGACGTATAACTGCCCGAAGAAATAGGGTCTGCTCCTTTGGAGACCTAACGGAAACAGTGGAAAAATCGACTGGTGTCGGTGGATGGCAAAACCCTATGCAAAACGAAGTGCCTGAATTGTCACTCGTCAGCGATGATTTTGATCGCCTGGGGCTCCGTCCAAACGAGGCACGACCGCGGATCATCCGAGCCGCGGCCAGTATGACGGCTCAACGGTTTTGCGGCCCAGATTCGCTAGAAGCAAACGGAGTTCACAAGGAAGCATTGGCGGAGCTTTCCGCTACCGTTTACCGGGTATTGGACCCGAGGCGTCGCGATTCTGCGATTGAACGGGCGCTGCTGTCGCAGCCCGAGTCGATCCCGACGATCGTCGAAAGTTGGTTGCACCCCAAATATATCCGCGCCGTACGTCCGACGCCCAGCACCTCGTTTCACCCTGATGACCTGTCGACTGTCAAACGCGACGACGTCTTTCCTTCGCCCAACTACCGACCGCCCTCGCAGTGGGAACTGGTGGTTCAGCGATGGGTGTTCTACGCCCGCGCAAGGGTTGTGTGGGGGATGTTATTGCTGGCTTTGTTGTTGGGCATGCTGCTGGCAAGGCAAGTTCGCACGCCTACTTTGGCCGGTCTCTCGGACCCGGAAACACCGACGATTGCCAAACCAACGGAACTGCATCCGCCTTTGAGAACCCCTGAAGCTCGCTACGAACAGCCCGCAACCAGCACTGCAGAAATTAAGGCATCCAGAGAAGGCAAGGAGCCCGGGAAAGGCGACGATTCCGAGCAACCCAAGAGGGCCAGAGAACCCAGAGAAGCCAGGAAGGCTAAACAAGGACCCGCAGGGGCCCCTATTGCGATCGAAATGGCTGAGGCGGTAGCCGACTTGTCGGCGCACCAACCCGCTGGTGGCGAAGAAACGACCGTGCCGCCGTCGTTGGGGGCGGCAGAAGTCGATTCGCCGATCGACTGGAAGGTGGCCGTGGATCAAGCCCTTAACGGTATTTTTGAACACGCATCGCAAGATTTCGATTTCGACGATTCGATCGCCCAGGATCCCGCGATGCAGGACGAGGCCATGACTTTGGCACCCCTGAATTATGCGGAAGACATTGTGCCGCTGCCAGAGGCGATTGTGGAGACGCCCCAAGCGGATGAGCCGCGCGCCGCTCCTCAGGTGCCCTCCAGCATCGGCAGTGTAATTTTTGCAGGTGAATTTGAGCTTGCGGACCAATACCTGACGCAGTGGCAAGCGGAGTTCGCACTAACATCCTCCAGGGCAATGGAAATGCTATGCGAATACTTGATACAGTTGTCAGACCATCCAGCCGACGCCAATCGGGTGCTGCAATGGAGTTGCATCACGGCGGAGCGGTTGCTGCGGCGGGAGGAGGTTGAACTGGCGACCCAAGTTTTTCGTTGGACAGCCCCCGCGCTTCCGCGGGCCGATAGTGAGGATTGGGCTGAACAGTACAAACGGTACGGCGACAGCATGCCGACGATTGCCAGAATGCAATCGCGAGCACAGGAGATCACCACCGTCGGGACGTTGGACGACGTTCAACGCGGGGAGGCCTTGCAAGTCGGGCGCTACCGTTGCTTCATGCTTCGCGATTGGGCTGGGGGGTTGGCTTGGCTGGCACAGTCATCGGACCCCAGGTTGTCAATGATCGCGGTCCAAGAAATCCAGTGGTTGGGAGCAAAGCAACCTTCCTCTGCCGCTGGCCTGGAGTTGGCCGAGCAGTGGATGGAGCGGGCACAGCGGATGCGGGGACGGATGCGAGATTCCATCTACCTGCATGCGGAGGAAATCCTTGATCAACTAGGTGGCCGGGACACTGACGATTTGGTCGCGTTGGAAATCACACGGCTTCGCAAACAAATCTCCGAGGCAATCGGTCTGCACGTCAAGTTGGTGTCGTCTCTTACCTCGGAGCGACAAACGAATCTGCTAGACAAACCAACGTCCTCGCCACAGCGGGGCATGACACCGCTGGAACAACCGCAGGACAAAACATCTGGCCAGGACGCAGCATCAGTCGAGAAGGCGGAGGAACAAGCAGGGATGTACGGCCACCTGAAGGTCAACCAGCAAGACCAGAGGATCGCGATTTTGTATCCAACGGGCACCGAACTGGACCAGGAGGTCATCGACCAAATTGTTGGCGCGTTTCGTCTTGCCGCGGGTCGATATGACCTGCGGTTCGAGGGGTATTTCAATCTCGTTCAGGAAACCCATGTCGACTACGTTGTTGGCGGAGCGAATGCGGACGGTCAACAAGTCCGCTTGCAAATTGGCGGTGAAGACCAGCGTTTACGGTTTAGCGACGGCCAAGCACGGGGAACGATGCGGCTGCCTGCGGGAACCCATGTGGTTGTGTGGTCATTGACGGCTGACCGGTCTCGCATGCCACCTTCCTCGGTTACGTTTCGCGATGTGTCGACAGCAGAGCCGCTGGAAATACGCTGCCGTCCCGATTCCGGAACCGCCGAGGATAGGTTCGTCCGCCTGCTACGTGAAACGACTCAATGATTCCGCACGCTGGCACGCATTTCCAGCAAGCGGAACAAAATAACCGTGTCGACGGTTTCCTCGCGCTATAATGAAGGGCGGGATGTGGAACGGTCTATCAGGTTGCCCGCCTGTCACCGCCACAGGAATCCACGCCCTACCATTCACTCGTCACGATCTTCGGTTTTCTACACGTCGCCCGGAGACGCTCACGTATCACAGGATGTTTCGCTTATGAACATGGTGGCCATTCCCCGAACTGCGAACCTAGCCGCGCTGCGAGAGTCTGGCTGGCAATCGAAGCCAGTGAAGTTCGAAATTCGTGACAATTTTGTACGCATGCTCGCTGCAGGGGAGGAACTGTATCCTGGGATTGTTGGCTACGAGGACACGGTGATCCCGGAAGTCAACTTGGCTTTACTGGCCGGTCACGACATGCTGTTTCTTGGAGAAAAGGGCCAAGCTAAAAGCCGAATGATGCGGATGCTGACACGTTTTTTGGACGAATGGATTCCGTATCTGGATCATCCGGATCTTCCCGTTCACGAGGACCCCTACCACCCGATTACCTCGTTGGGCAAACGTTTGGTAGCGGAGCATGACCCGGAAGACGTCAAAATCGGCTGGTGGCACCGAAGCGATCGCTACGCGGAACGATTGAGCCCTGGCACCAAATTTGCGGACATCATTGGTGAAATCGACCCGGCGAAATTGACGGGCGGCGTCAGCATGAGCGCGGAGGAGGCGCTTTCCTTTGGATTGATTCCACGAATGCATCGGGGGATCTTTGCCATGAACGAACTGCCCGAACTGGATGATTTGGTGCAAGTTGGTTTGTTTAACATTTTAGAAGAACGCGACGTGCAGATCCGCGGCTATCCGGTCCGCTTTGACCTGGATGTGATGATTTTATTCTCAGCCAATCCCAGCACCTACAACCGCTCGGGAAAGGTGATTCCGCAGTTGAAAGACAGGATTGGATCAATCATCCAGACACATTATCCCCAGGAACGTGACCAAGGGATCGAGATTCTTCAGCAGGAAACCGGCGGGGAACTGGCAGGCGATTATCCAGTGCAGGTTCCCTATTTCATGTTTGAAGTGATCGAGGAGATCACCAATCAAGCTCGGAGGAGTAAATACATCGACCATGCTTCGGGTGTTTCCGCTAGGTTTTCGCTTTCCAATTTCCGGACCATGGTCGCCAGTGCGCGTCAAAGGGCGGTCATTTTCAACGAACGACCAGCGGTTCCTCGAATCAGCGATCTGGGGCACATTTACAGCAGTTCGCTCGGAAAGTTAGAACTCGATTTGATGGGTAGCCATCAGATGAGTGAGCGTCAAGTTTTGGAGCACGTCGTCGCAGCAGCGATCGAAACTGTGTTCAAGAAGTACATCGAAGAACACGGTTTGGGGGAGATCTCCGAAATTTTTGGGCGAGGGGTTCGCGTCGAAGTCGGTGACCTGCTGGCATCGGAACAATACGCCTCGCGGTTGCAACGTGTCCCGCCGGTCTGGGAAAAAGCGTTCGAGGTCAATGCGGCTGATGATCCCGCAGTTCGGGCATCCTGTGTGGAGTTTGTTCTGGCTGGTTTGTACAGCATGGAGCGGATCAGCCGCTCACAGAAGCACGGCAAGATTAGCTACGAATTTGAATCGTGAACGGACGCCTGCACCAAGGCTGATCGTTTTATCCGCGATCAGCGTTCTGGCCAATTTTTTTCTCGGAAATGCACTGAGGATGGACCGTAATGAGTAAGCGTATCGGGGGAATTATCCATGCGTATCAGAAATACGATCCCGTTCAATTTCCTAGTCCCACACAGCCCCCGCCGGATTTCGTTTCGCCAGCTTTCGAGCACGCGTTAATGTATGGCGGATTTCGTGAGTTGACCGAGGAAGAACTGGCTCGAGCCGTGAGGTTAGATCCCAGTCAAATCACGGGGCTCGGACCGTCACTGGAGTCGATACGGGCGCTACTAGAGGAACGAAAGCGGAAGATCCTGCAGCGCTATCAAACCCAATCCGTCCAGAAAAAAGCTCGTCGAATTTTCCATCGTTCGGCCCAAAAGTCGGAAGTTCCCAAGACGCTGAAGACGCGTTTTTCCCTGGCGGTCGCGTCTGAACAACCGTATGAACTGGAGAGGCTCTGGTACCGCATCGGAAACGACCAAAGCCCCGCAGCTCGCAGTGTTTTGGAGGTCATGCATCGAATGATCGATCACCATCAAATTGACGAACTGGCCAGCAAGTATGAGTTCGTGGGGCGCGAATCAATGACGATTCCGCAAGCATTAGAAATCAAGGCGGAACTAGAAAAAATTGACGAATTGCTGCGGCAGTTGGAACAGGCAGCGGAAAACGCCCAAATCGGTGTCATTGACCTAGAAATGCTGGGGGAGTTTGTCCAGCCTGATGACGTTGCTGGTTTGGAAATGCTGCGGCAGCAAGTCGAGGACTTAATGCGGGAAATGGCGGCACGTCAAGGTCTAGAATCCAGAGGTCAGGGACAGGGATTTCGTTTGACCCCGCAGGCTTACAAGATCTTTCAAGGCAAATTGCTGGAACGGATTTTCAGCAAGTTACAGCCATCCCGAAGCGGGCGACATCAAAACGGTGTCGTCGGGGATGGAGCCGTGGAGCTGCAGCAAACCCGACCCTACGAATTTGGAGACAGCGTTGCCAATATCGACCTGCCTCAAACCGTCATCAATCTGTTGCTGCGTCAGGGGGGCGAGCGGCCGCTGCGATTGCGAGGCGAAGATATCGTCGTGCATAAGACACGTAATCATCCCAAATGTGCCACGACGGTGGTGATGGACATGAGCGGGTCGATGCGGTATGACGGCCAGTACGTAAACGTCAAACGAATGGCGTTGGCGCTGCAGGGATTGATCCAGTCCGAATTTCCGGGAGATTTTCTTCGATTTATCGAAATGTATACCCTCGCCAAGTTACGTGATCCCGGAGAGATCATCGATTTGATGCCCAAACCGGTTACGATCCATGACCCCTCGGTACAATTAAAAGCCGATATGAGTGACGCGGGGATCAGCGAACAAATGCTGCCGCCCCACTTCACCAACATTCAGCACGCCCTCCAATTGGCTCGCCAAGCCATGATCCAGTGCGATACCCCCAACAAGCAAATTGTTCTGATCACCGATGGGCTGCCGACGGCACACTTCGAGCAATCGGAACTGTTCCTTCTTTATCCACCTCATCAGCGGACCGAACAGGCAACCATGCGAGAGGCGATACTGTGCAGTCGTGAGGGAATCACGATCAATATTTTCCTGGTTCCCAGTTGGTCTCAAAGCGAGGAGGATATTCAATTTGCGTACCGCATGGCCCAATCAACAAGAGGGCGAGTCTTTTTCACGAGCGGTCGAGACTTGGACCGGTTCGTGGTCTGGGATTATGTCGAGCAGCGCCGGGATATTATTTCCTAGTCGTCCCGCTTGCACAGGTCAGGTGGATAGAGGAGATGAGCTCGTGACCTTTTGCCTTGCGTGCCGCGTTCACTTGACAATTCACTCAGGGTCGCTTGCCAGCGGTTTGCTCATCGCCCACACTAATAGTCATGAACAATCAAACACACACAGACGCAGCCCCTCGCAATAGCGAACTGTCCTCGGACGACGTCCAGCTTTTGGACCAGTTAGCAGAAATCGGCGATCAAATGATGCAGCAGTTAAAGCTTCGCATCATTGGCCAGGACGACGTGTTAGAGCAGGTCTTGATCACCTTGTTCGCGGGGGGACACGGTTTGTTGGTGGGCGTTCCGGGGTTGGCCAAGACATTGCTAGTCAACAGCTTGGCCCAAGTGTTAGACTTACAGTTCAGCCGGATCCAGTTTACGCCCGATTTGATGCCCTCGGATATTACCGGCACGGAAGTGATTCAGGAGGACCGGTCTAGTGGCGAGCGTCACTTTCGGTTTATTCCCGGTCCGGTGTTTGCGAACATTGTTCTTGCCGACGAGATCAATCGAACGCCTCCCAAGACCCAAGCTGCTTTATTGGAAGCGATGCAGGAGAAACAGGTGACTGCCGCTGGGGTTCGGCACAGCCTACCCAATCCGTTTTTCGTGTTAGCAACCCAAAATCCCATCGAACAAGAGGGGACCTATCCGCTACCTGAAGCGCAATTGGATCGTTTCATGTGTGACATTCGGATCGGTTACATGAGCGAAGAAAATGAACTGGAAGTTGTGCTTAGTACCACCGGTGACAGCAGCGCCCCGATTGCGCGCGTGTTAAACGGAGCGGATCTGCAGCAATTTGTCCACTTGGTTCGCCGGATACCGGTTGCTGCGACGGTTGCCAGGTATGCCACCCGACTGGCACGGTTGACCCGACCCAGCGGTGAGCTTGCTGCAACGGACGATGCGACGGCGAATTTGATCAGCCGGTTTGTCCAGTGGGGTGCCGGACCGCGGGCGAGTCAGTTTTTGGTGCTGGGAGGAAAAGCGCGGGCGGCGTTGGCCGGTCGCCCGATGGTTGAGCGAGCCGATATCGACGCGATTGCCAAACCGGTTCTGCGTCATCGCATGCGGTTGAATTTTGCCGCTCGGGCCGAAGGTTGGACGACCGATGGTTTGATTGACCATTTGCTGAAAGATTTAAAACAAAGCAACTTGGAAGAGTGCCATGCTCCCGGGCTGGAAAAAGTATTTCGATCCCAAAATACTGGCTGATTTGTCGGGGCTGGGCCTTCGTCGTTCGCAGATTTTCGACGGCGGTCCGCTGGCCGGAGCGCACCACTCTCCGCGACACGGGCATAGCGTGGAATTTGCCGATCACCGTCCCTATGTGCCTGGGGACGACGTTCGTAGTGTGGACTGGAAAATTTTTGCCCGCACGGATCGTTATTTCCTTCGCAATCGGGAAGACGAAACTACGCTCATCTGCTATTTGTTGGTTGACGCCAGCGGCAGCATGGATTTTGCGGCTATCGACGCTGCCTCGGGCGCTACCACCAAATTCGACTACGCTTGCCAAGCGGCAGCGGCCTTGGGATTCATCACCCTGGATAATCAAGATCGCTGTTCGTTGCGACTGCTTGGCGGCACGGGCTACGACCTTCCCATTGCGGGAGGAGCACCGCAACTGGAGGCTTTGGCGGAGGCATTGTCACGATCACGCCCAGGTGGTGACACGCGGATTGGTGCCGCAGTCCGCCAAGTGCTGCCACAGCTTGACCGCCCTGGCGTTGTCGTGCTTGTCAGCGACCTCCTAGATGAACCGGAATCGATTGACACTGCAGTTGCGCAGTTGCGGGCCGCTGGGCATGACTTGTTGGTGCTGCAGGTTTTGGCACCGGAGGAACGCGGTTTGACGCTGGCGGGAACCACGCGTTTTGAGGGTGCCGAAGGCGAACCGGCAATCGAATTGCAGGTTGAAGCTTTCGCGCAGGCCTACCAACAAGCATTGTATGCCTTCACCGATCAGTTGGTTCAGTGTTGTCAACGGCATGGCAGCCACTTTCTCGGGTTGACCGTGGGCGAGCCGTTGGGCAAACGACTCGCTGCGGCACTCCATCAGTATTATGGAGGGTAACCTGTTGTTGATCAGCGCGTTCTGTCCAGCCACCATCAGCTCGCTTGTTTTTCTATGGGGCGTAGCATCGTTCCTTAGCGGTTCGATGTTACTGTGGGGTATGGTGGCAGCGGTGCCGATTGTCATCCATCTCTTGAATCGGCGACGACGGCGGACCGTGACCTGGCCCGCAATGCAGTTCTTATTGGTCGCGTTGCAACAAAGAACTCGCAGCGTACAAATCTGGCAGTTGCTGTTACTGCTGGCCCGCGTGCTGGCTGTCCTGCTGATCGCAGCCGCTTTGGCACATCCGGTCCTGCAGCAACCGCCACCACTGGTGACCGTCGATCCACGGCTGCACCTCCTAGTCATCGATAGTTCATTCTCGATGCGGGCATCGGGTGCAAGTGGCCGTTCGCGTTTTACCGCCGCACTTGAAGCCGCCGACCGTTATTGCCGCCAAGCCAACTCGGGTGACCGTTTTTTATTGGTGACGATGCAGCGAAACCCGCAAGTCTTGATTGAACGACCCTCGATCGATATCCAAGCGGTGCGGGAAGTCATCGCGCAATTGGAACCCAGTTACACCGGGGCTAGTTTGAACGACACCTTGTCTTTGCTGCATGGTTTGCTAGAACAAGCCACCCTCGATGAACCTGAAGTTGTCTTTTTTACAGACATGCAACGCCGCCTATGGCAACCGGCATGTGAGGGAACCGCCACTGCGGCTTGGCAACGTCTGATACAGCGGTGCCGCGCCGTGCAGGTTGTCGATGTGGCGACGCGGGACCCTTTGTCCCAGCCCAACGATCGAATCTTGTCGATACAGGCTGTCAGCCAAGAACGGGTCGCGATTGAGATGGAATTCGCGACGGTCTCTCCCGAGGGAAAAAAGTTGGAGGTCCGTCTTGACGATTCGGTTATTGAAACCCCAGTCGTGGCTCGCGGGACCAGCGGACGTGTGGTCGTCGACGTGTCCCTGCCACCGCGCCGTGATATCGCGACCATTACGGCCACGTTGCCCAAAGACAGCCTGGGTGTGGATAACCAGCGGTACCTCGTTGTGCGTCCGCCTATTTCATCGCAAATCGTCTGCCTGGGGGCTGGGACAAACACACGCTTTGTTGTCGCCTCACTGCAGGTCGGTGCGGATCGACCATGGGAAGTCCGCACGATGACCACGCAGCAGTGGCTGAATTTGCCCGAACAGCAGCAGCAGGCTGACTTGTTGGTGCTGTGCGATGTCAGCGACTGCCCACCCGCACTGGTCCAGACGTTCGCTCGCTTGCCAGCCGTCCTTTGGTGGTTGGGCCCAGCGGCGCGACCGACCGGTTTCGCTGATCAAGCGATCCCTTTTCGGTTGGAAGCGATCCAAGATCCTGGTCTATACGCCATTGATCCGCTGGGCTACCAACACCCCACTGTGTCCAGTTTCCAGCCTTTTCCGGAATCGGGCCTGTTGTCAACCCCGATATTTCGCTACTGGCGGATCAGTCCGAAATCCGACTGGGGAGAGGGGACGACCGCGTTAGCCTTGCAGTCGGATTCGGGCAATCACCCACTGCTAAGACTATGGCAGCGCGGTTCACAACGGCTAGCCGTTGTGACAACCATACCTATGGCTGCCGCCACGGGAGACGAACCCGCGTGGAATGCGATGGTAGCTTGGCCCAGTTTGGTACCGCTGTCGCAAGAGCTGGCAACTTGGCTATTGGCGTCCAGTCACGCGGAATCCGAATATCTGGTTGGGGATAGGATCGTAGGGCAGATGAAGGACGAATCAGGCGAGCCTCCAGAGGTTCGGACCCCAAGCGGCACGCTGATGGATGTGACGATTCAGCGCAACCGGCAGACCCCTGGGCAGTCGCAAACGCCTGCGGGCGTTGACTCGGCCGACGATGTTACGATGTCAGGTCGGATTTGGGCCGCTGGACTTGCCCCGGAACCCGGAATTTATCAAGTGCAATTTACTGATGGCCGGAAGGGTCCTGTGGCAGTGAATGTCGATGCCAGCGAAGGCGATCTACAAACGGTTGACGATGATTGCCTGAAGGTCTTCAACGCGGTCCGAGATTCCCCCGAAGCGTCATCCCGATTTACCGGTGTTGAAGCAACGGCCCCAGGTCGGCTGCCGGAGAGTGATTCGATGGGAGCTTTGTTTCGCTGGCTTCTTGCCGGCGCGATAGCGATGCTGGTTATCGAAAGTTTGATCAGTCGTTTCGCACTGCGTTGGCAAGTGGCAACCTTCTGAAAGGTTTGGCCATACGATTCACCGTCCGGTTCCCGCCCGGCCGATCACCAAAGGATTGGGTGATGAGCCGTTTCCCTGAATGACGGAGCGGTTTCCGCGGCTAGTCAATGACATTGGCAGGTTTGGCAGGAGTCGTTTGACGTGGCCGCGGCGTCGGTGGACGTGGCGGTCCTAGCGTAATACCGCCGGGGACCGACGTTTCATAGATCCATTGTTCCGGTTGCGGATCCCACCCGCTTAATATCCCAGTCGCTGTGAATGCGGCGCGGGCGGTAAGGTACACTTCGTGGCTGTCAGGCAACACAAAAAAACGTGCATAAAACTTACTGGGATCGATACCTGCGACCCCCTGTGACCGAAAACGCGAACGAGCATTCCCGAGGACGCCATCGCTGACACCGCGTCCAGGACGTGGTGTCAAGCGGATACGTGGGGAGCGTTCGTTACGCACAAAATACTCCGCTTCAAAGTAATCGTCCCGATCTTTCAGTCGTTCAAAAGCTCTGGCAAAGACTTCTGGATTGATCCCCGCTTTTGGATCGCGATCAAGCCCAAGACGTGCAACGATTACTTTCGCCCTGGTTTCGGCCCGCTTGCGAAAGAATGCAACATTGAGAGGATAAAGCGAATTGTCAGAGCACACAAACAACAGGGGTTGCATTCCCGTTGGTGCTGGCCGCGGATCGGGAATTGTGATTTCGATCGCTGGTGGCGGCTTCACATTGGGTGTCGTTTCGAGGCGGGCCTCCAGCTCTGCCTTGCGAGTCGCCATCGTGGTGATCCGTTGCGTCAATTCCATTCGTGTGCTTTCAGTCTCCTCGATTTCAGCACGGTTTTTCAGCGCCGTCTCGCGGTCCTGTTCCAGCTTCATCGCATATTCGTTCTGCTCTTTTTGTTTGGCAGCAAGCAAACGCTTGCGGCGTTCTAGCAGCTCTTTTTTCTTCTCG
>SLFV01000515.1 GCA_007124075.1 Roseimaritima sp. | reverse complement strand
TAAAATTCGCAATTTGCAACGCGGAAATTACCGTAACTTCGCCGCCCGATGGAGTAACTAACCTCATCATCGATTTTTGCCGGTCCATGTAACCGCAACGTATGTTCGTCAACGACTTGGTTGATGGTATAGACCGCAGCGTTGGGATGCCCCAGGTCGTTGTCGTACCGCATATCATCCTGCCCGGCTTCGGGGGTCCCCCAGTGCACATGCAGGTTCAACATCTGTTCCAGCGGTAAACGCAAAAAGTTGGCATTGCGATCGACCAGCAGATCGCTACCCGCCTGCATCTTTCCGTGACCAACGTGCAGGGGTTGGTCATGAGCCAAGGGGTTGGCCCATCCCAGATAGTCATACCAGGCGTACGTTCCGATATCACGGAATACGCTCCGCCGATGCCTCAACCCCGCCTCCGCAGTTCCCCAGATGTCGTTTACCAATTCGTGATCGTCAAAGGTAAAATAACTGGGAACATGCCGATGCCAGCGAGCACGATCGACACCGCGACTGAGGTAAAGTTTGTAGTTTTCCCAGACCCCGACAACCGTGGGCATGACGCGCACCACCAGAGGCACCTGCGATAATCCTTGCGTCAATCGCCAAGCTTCGGGGGGATAATCCCGGACCTCCTCGTACAGCCAATCGCCGTTCATGATGTGAAAGTCAACCTTATCTGCCCAGTCACGATTCAGCGTTTCGTAAGTCGGTTCACGGTGTCCGATACCGCTGCGTGGATTTTGGTTCGCACAGGAGCCAATCTGGAAACGAAAGTTAAACAGTCCCTCAGGGTTGTGCTGTGGATCACGCAACTGCCGACGACGGGGTAACGTGCGGAACGATCCAGGCAACCCGTGGGGCAAGTCATTAACGATCACTTGATACCAATACCGCGTATTGGCTTGCAGGTCAGTCAGGACCGCCACCCCGGTCATATCGTGATCGACCGTTGTTGCGGCCGGCGCGCTGGTTTGGTTCAAACGTTGGGGGTCGGTTCCGTAACGGACTGCAAACGTTCCGGCATCGGAGGTGCGACCCCAAATACGAATGCTCTGGTCGGTAACATGCCCTAACATCGGGCCATGCGTCAGACGCAAGGGGTCCCGCTGTGCGTACAGGGTTTGCGCATGGCTGAGAAAGATCAGCACCAAATCAATGCTGGAGGGTGGGGTTCGCTTCATGTTGGTTGTGTTTTTTCGGTTGGTGGGTTTTTCAAGTGATTGCCGGAAGGTTTCCCGTACCGGTTCAATACGAACGTCTATTAAGGATTGACGATTTCAAGTTTAGTGGAAAGTTCTTGGAGTATCGCCCGCTGTGGAGTTTCCAGCGTCAGGATGACCGTATACTGCCCCACCTCGATTGGCTCGGTTGCGACCTGAAATTCCAGCGGTGTCGAATTTCCCACGGCGGGGATCTGGCGGGGCGAGCGGCGCATCGGCAAGACGTAACCTTCATGGCGGACGCCATCGGCTCCCTGAAAAGACAGTCGGCAGACGGCCAGAACCGATTCCCTTGCATGCAGGCGCGCGGGGTTTTCTTGGGGGTTGGCGGCTTGATTGACCAAACGAAATTTGATCTGTGCGTACTCGCCCTGCTTGACCTGGTCGGCAGCCGAAAGGTCTTCTACACGCAGTGCCGCCAGTGAGTCCGCAGTTATCTTCGGCTTGGCCTGGGGGTCCCCGGAAGTTGTCGGGGACGAACTGTCCGGCGAAATCGTCCGCGCTGGATCGGCTTGCCGGAGGCTTGGCGACAGAGCGGCTTCCCTTTCCGCATCACTACGAAGCATCCACATCAGAACCACCAGGAGTGCCAGTCCCGTCAGCGTTCCGCCGGCAGCCAATTTCAGGCCTTTGGGATTCGCCAACCATGCATTGCGGTCCCCCGGTTCGGTTTGTAGCGGCAAGCCGGAATCTGGAGCAGTCGGCTTGGGCACCGGTTTCGATTTCGCGCGCCCCACGGGCTTGGTCGCCGCGGTCACAATCTGCAGCGCTGCCTGGCTTTCCGATTCCAGAGCCCGACCGATTTCGTGCAGCCTCTGCTCCAGCTCCGTAGCGGATGCGGGTCGGTCACGCGGTTCTTTTGCCAAAAGCTGGTCGACGCACTCGGCCAGCAGGGGAGGGACCTCGGGCTGTACGGTCAAAACCGGAGGCGTGGGATGGGTGATGATCGCGATCAGCATCGACGCAATGGAGGCATTGGTGCAGGGGATCTGCCCCGTACAAAGTTCGTACAGGACCACCCCTAACGAATACAAATCGCTACGGTCGTCCAGCGGTTCATTACGAGCCTGTTCGGGGGAAAGGTATCCCGGCGTCCCCACCACGTTGCCGCTGGACGCCAAGTGGCCTTGGGCCAGGGCCAAGCCGAAATCCAGGATTTTGGTGCGATTGGTGTTCGCGTCCAACCATAGATTGCCCGGCTTGATGTCACGATGGATGATGCCGCGACTGTGAGCCGCCGCCAAACCGCGGCAGACGTGGCGTCCCAACCGCAAGATCGTCGGCACATCCAGTTGGTCACCGCGGCGTATCAACGCCTCCAGCGTTTCTCCACGCAGGTATTCCATCGCCATGAAGGGCGTCTGGTGGTATTCGCCGACTTCGAAAATCCGGACCACATGATCATGATCAATCGCAGCCATTGCGCGGGCTTCGTCCAGGAATCGTTTGCGGCTATTGGCGGTGGCGGCAAACCTTTCGTTCATCACCTTCAATGCGACCTGGCGTTTCAGCCTTAGGTCTTCCGCCAGGTAAACCATCCCCATGCCGCCGGTGCCGATCACCTTTCGCACGCTGTACGGCCCCAGCCGACCAAGTTCCTCGGGATGACCCCCCGGTTCCAGGAAATCGCCGGGCATCGGTTTCGCGTTCATGCGTGTATGGTAATCGATCGGGTTGGTTTTTGTGATGGTTTAACCGTGAGGGCTGAAGCCGCGCCCGATCCGCCAAACGCCATTGATCATCCATAGTCATTGATTCCGCGTCGGCTACCATTCCGAACTGATGGGCTGGTCCTCATCGGGCATCTCGGTCTGGGAAACGATTCGATTGACAGCATTGAGGATTGCCAGGATGGTTGATTCGACCGTGTCGGTGCTGACCCCGACACCGCGATACAGCCGGCCTTTGTGTTCAACTTCCACCCGTGCTTCGCCTTGTGCATCACGGCCTAAGGTCGCGCTGCGGACACGAAAATCGCGGCAAACGGTTTCGATTCCCGTGATCCGTTCGACCGCCCAAAATGCAGCATCGATGGGCCCATCTCCCGCTTCAACAGTTTCGGTCTGCTGCTGCTGTCCGTGCTGCAGCGTCAATGTGACTTTAGGCGTCCGTTCGCGGCCATCGTGGACCTCAAAGTCAATCAATTTCCATTGCGGTTCAACCGAATCACCAATTTCTTGACCGACCAGGGCAATGATGTCACCGTCGTAGATCTCCTTTTTTTTGTCTGCCAACTTTTTAAATTCCGCAAAGACCGACTGAAGCTGTTCGCCGGTCAACAGGAACCCCAACTGACGGGCTCGATCGGCAAGTGCGGCGCGACCGCTATGTTTTCCCAGAACCAGATCGGTCTTGGCGAATCCAACTTCCTCGGGCGACATGATCTCGTACGTGCTGCGTTCCTTCAGCATCCCGTCCTGGTGAATCCCCGCCTCGTGCGCAAACGCATTGCGACCGACAATCGCCTTGTTGCGTTGCACCGCAATTCCCGTGGTTGTGCTGACCAAACGGCTGGTGGGAACCAATCGGGTCGTATCAATATTGGTTCGCAATTCAAAAAAATCGTGGCGTGTCTTCAAGGCCATCACTACCTCTTCCAAAGCCGCATTTCCGGCGCGTTCGCCGATTCCATTGATGGTGCATTCAATTTGCCCCGCCCCTGCTTGGACCGCCGCCAGCGAATTGGCGACCGCTAGCCCCAGGTCATTGTGACAGTGGATGCTGATGACCGCGCGGTCGATATTGGGGACTCGATTCCGCAGCATGCTGATACGATCGTAAACCTCGCCTGGGGTGGCATAGCCGACGGTGTCAGGGATATTGATCGTGGTTGCTCCCGCTGCGATGGCTGCTTCCACCACACGGCACAGAAAGTCATGCTCGGTCCGGCATGCATCCTCGGGTGAAAACTCGACGTCGTCGCAATACCCTGCTGCGCGCCGTACCCCCGCCTCGGCACGCTGCACGATTTCGTCGGGAGTCATCCTCAGTTTAAATTCGCGATGAATCGCACTGGTCGCCAAAAAAACATGAATCCGAGCTTGCGGAGCGTGCTTGAGTGCCTCCCAAGCACAATCGATATCCTTGTCGTTGCACCGAGCCAATCCGCAAACCGTCACGCCCCGAACCACCTGCGCGATCTGTTTGACCGCATCAAAATCACCTGGCGAGGCGATCGGGAAACCTGCCTCCATGATGTCGATCCCCAGTTCGTTTAACGCCTGAGCAACTTCCAGTTTTTCAGCCAGATTCATACTGGCCCCTGGGGACTGCTCCCCATCGCGGAGGGTGGTATCAAAAATCTTAATCATCCGTGTTGTACCTGGCGTTGCCGCCGGTCCCGAGGCGTCGGGCGTGGTTGCTTCCGTGGGCATCGATTGAAGCTCCTGTTGGTTGGAAAGTCCGGACGTGTCCAGAACCCTAGGGCATGGAATTGACATTAAAAAACCCGAAGCTTGCTTTAGCCAGCGAGCTCCGGGTTTGTGATGTGACCAGAATCTGAAAACT
>SLFV01000096.1 GCA_007124075.1 Roseimaritima sp. | reverse complement strand
TGATATGATAAACGGAATTGAAATTGGCGGGATCGTAACCGCCGTGCTCTGGTCTTCCCTTGGGGCCGTCCAATGAAACTCCGTTACCTTAAATTCAATCCTTGGCTTGTGGTGCTGGCGTGTTGGTTGCACGGTCCGGTATTAGGGCAAGGCGAACTGCAACCAGCCATTCGCGTGGAGTCGACGGATTTTGCACCTGGAACGGTAACGGTCATTCCTCCAGAAAAGATCCCGGAGGAAACATTCACCGGGCCAATCACGCTGCGTCAATTCCTGGATTCTCACCCCGAGATTGCATGGCGGGCCCCCGATTTCAATGATGGCCGTCCTTACAGCGACCCACGTACACGAACGCTCACAGAAATGGCACAGCAGGTCATCCTGCGCCGCGAAGTCTTTTGCTTGGAGTTTTCGTTCAAGCCGTTAAGGACGATTTATGTTGACATCCCTCAGCCCAACGGTCGCCTGAAACGCAAGCTGATTTGGTACTTGGTATACCGCGTCCGCTATCAAGGGAACGATCTGCGAGCGACCTCCGACCCGGAGACAAATTCCCCCTATGGTCGCATTGAGGGGATCAATCGGGAGGCGCGGCGGTTCTTCCCGATTTTCACGCTTGTTAACCATGCAACCGGAGCGGAAACCATCGATCAGATCCTCCCCGCCGTGAAGGCGAAGATCGCCACCCTAGAGAAAATTACCGCACCTTTGTACAACACAGTGGAAATCAGTTCGGTGCAAATACCTCGTTCCTCCGACCCCGCAGCCCCCGGAGTTTGGGGCTTGGCGACCTGGGAGGACTTGGACCCGGGCATCGACTTTCTGTCGGTCTACGTCAGGGGGCTGACCAACGCATTTCGTCGTGACGAGGATGCTGAGGGGAAGATTGGACTGGTGCCTAAAGTCCTGCGGATGAACTTCTATCGCCCAGGTGACCGGATCCGCCAGACGGAGGACCGCATCTACTTCGGTTTGCCTGCTCACAAGAACGAACAGGAGCAGGCTTATTTTTTGGAGCAATACGGCCTTCAGAAGCGGCTTGATTACGAATGGGTTTATCGCTAACCTTTGGAGCGGCAATTTCAATCCTTCGGTAGATCGTATCTTTTTTGGGGTAGCGAATCATGGCACATAAGAAAGGTCAGGGCTCCAGTCGTAACGGACGCGACAGCAACGCTCAGCGTCGTGGCGTCAAGCGATTCGGGGGTCAGGCAGTGACCGCTGGCAGTATTCTGGTTCGGCAGGTGGGAACAAAGTTTCACGCTGGACGCAATGTCGGGATTGGCAACGATTACACATTGTTCGCGTTGAAAGAAGGGGTCGTCCGGTTTGACCAGAAGGGGCGTCGCGTCAATGTTGACGCAGGCTAGACATTTGTCATCGATCAAAAACAGGGTTGGTCCGCAGCGGAATTCTCTGGGCAGGAGGAGTCCTGGTGAATTCCTCTTTCTTTCGGATCGCCACCGGGTCTCGTGACTTAGAAGCCCTTATTTTTAATCGCATCAGATCGATGGTCCTGCTTTGCCCGCCCTGATCCCCCCGAACCTTGGCAGTTTGTGAGTGGTACTTGCTGCCCCCTCGCATTTAGAGGTCGACATGGGCTGGCGATCGCACGTCGGCTTTTTTGTTTGGAAAAGAACTTATGTTTGTCGACCGAGTCGTCGTTCAGTTTGAAGCGGGCAAAGGAGGTGATGGTTGCAGCAGCTTTCGCCGCGAGATCTACGTTCCGAAGGGAGGGCCCGATGGTGGTAACGGTGGCCATGGCGGCAGCATCATCCTGACGGCTCGCATGGGTGTCAACAGTTTAGCTGCCTTTGCTGGCAGGCATATCTGGCGAGCCCCCAAGGGGACGCCCGGTCAAGGTTCGTCACGTCATGGTCGTCGGGGCAAGGATTTGCGGTTGTCGGTTCCCCCTGGAACCGCGATCATCGACGCCCAGCAGGAATATGTTATCAAGGACCTGATCCAGTCGGGCGATTCAATCGTGATCGTCCGCGGTGGCAAGGGAGGCTTTGGGAACAAACACTTCAAATCTGCAACCAACCAGGCTCCCCGGGAGAGTACTCGTGGCGAACCGGGAGAGGTTCGTCAGGTCGTTTTGGAATTGAAGTCAATCGCCGATGTCGGTCTGATCGGCAAACCGAACGCGGGTAAAAGTACCCTGCTAAGTCGCCTGACGCGCGCGCGACCGGAAATTGCGAATTATCCATTTACCACCAAGTTTCCGAATTTGGGAATGGTTCGTGTTGACGCTGCGGAATCCTTTGTCTTAGCCGATATTCCTGGTTTGATTGAAGGCGCTAGTCAGGGGGTTGGTCTGGGGCATGAATTTCTAAGGCATGTGGAACGAGCGGGGATTTTACTACATTTGGTCGAGCCCTGTCCGACCGATCAGACCGATCCGTTGCAAAATTACGCGGCGATTCGGGCCGAACTGGAGGCCTACAGCGAGGAACTGGCAAAACGGCCTGAAATCGTAGCGATCACGAAAGCGGAGTTGCCAGGCAGTCACGAAATACAGCAGCAGTTGGCTCAGCAGCTTGGCAGAAACGTCCATCTGGTTAGCGGTGTTTCCGGCCAGGGATTGCAACAGTTAATCGGGGAGGTTTTTTCCGTGCTGAAACGGACACGTGCAGCTGTGGCCGTTGCGACAGCGGAGCAGCCCAGCGACCCCTCCACGCCGCTTGAACGCGCTCGGAAACCGGAAAAAAAACGCCGCATCCCACCGCATCTAGCGGGCCCCACCTCCAAGCTGTCCGATACGAATCAAGCCAAAGACTATGTTGAGGGTGACGACGCTTGAAGGAGGATTGGATTGGCGTTGATTTGGGCAACACCCGTGCCAAGGCTTGGTGTTTCTACGCAGGCGGTAGTGAACGAAGGTTTATTGTCCCTGTCGCCGACGCCGACTGGACCGAAAAGCTGCTGAAATGGAGACGGCAAGTTGTTCCCCCAGGGACTGCTCATTCGCCTAGTGTCCTTTGGTGGATCGCGAGCGTTAACCGCGAGGGTGTGTCGCAACTGCAGTCGCTGCTGGGCAATGCTTCGGTAACCGCGCAGGATCGTGTGCGCTTGCTGACACATACGGACGTTCCCTTGCCCACCTCGCTGGAGAATCCAGAATTGGTTGGGATCGATCGTTTGCTGGCCGCCTGGGCGGCATGGCAGACATTGCATGCACCGTTGTTGGTTGTTGACGCAGGCACAGCAATAACGATCGACTGGGTTGACGCCGAGCCAAGGTTTCGAGGCGGTGCGATCTTGCCCGGCTTCGAGATGCAGCTAGCAGCACTGGCTGAGGGGACTTCGGGGTTGAAAAATGCGGTAACCCAGTTGCAGCGACGCGCCGTCAATCACGACGGCTGTGACCATCGTTTCCCTGGAACCAACACCGCCGATGCGATCGCCGCAGGCGTCTACGGGGCGGTCGTTGCGGCGGTTAACGCATTTGGCCAGCAGGTTACGAGGATCGCAGGCAGCCCACCGCGAGTCGTTATGACCGGCGGAGCACTGCAGGGAATCAACCGCCTGGACCAACAACCAGTCATGCACGTACCCAACATCATGCGTCAGGCGTTACTTGCATTGCGAACCCTGCACACCAGTTCCTGAAGAAACGAGTGCCATTGCGAACATCGTTTTCGCAGAGGCGAGCGTTTTTTCTGAAAAATGTGTACAGCCAGAAAAAAAACGTTATGCTGGTTTCCCTCGTAGGTACGAAACGTCGATCCTGGAGCGATCGCTTTCTATCTGCTACTGGGCAAATATTGCAGACACCTGCACCCCCGTTTCCTTCCGTTTTCCCGCCCTTCCGTCATTGGGTGCCCGCACCAGGGTGCCTCCGACCCAGGAGTCGATCAGCATGCGATCGATTGCGAAAGACTATGCCTTCCCTGTGCTGCTGGGGATTACGGCTTATTCCTGTATTTTCATTCCGATGGTGCCAGTGGAACAAGCTGCAGCCGAGCGACCGGCCTTTTCCAAGCAACTTGACCGGCTGATTCAGCAAGAAGCGATTGGTCCTTCGGCGGTAGTATGCAGCGATTCTGATTTTGTTCGCAGGGTTTATTTGGATCTGACGGGGGTGATCCCCACGGCTGACCAGGTTCGCGGTTTTTTATCCGATGATTCCGACGACAAACGCCTCCATCTGATCGACTCGCTGTTGCAATCCCCCGCGTTCGCGCGGCATTTGGCCTTGCATCTGAATGTGTTGTTTCTGGAGCGGCGCAGCGACAAACACGTTGACCAAGCGGCGTGGGAGCTGTACCTGATCGATTCAATCTTGCAGCGAAAGCCACTTGACCAGTGGCTGGGCGAGCTCATTCACCCGGAATCACATCCTGAGGATACCTCAGCGGCTGCCAAGTTCCTGTTGAATCGCGAGGCGGAAGCGCATGCCCTGACCCGGGAAGTCGGTCGCTTGATGTTCGGCATGGACCTGCAATGCGCTCAATGTCACGATCACCCTTTGGTCAGTGATTACCAACAGTCCGACTATTTCGGGCTCCATGCGTTTTTGCATCGCACCAAACCTTTTCAGGATCCGAAAACGAAGAAGAGTGTTTTGGCCGAAACGGCAACCGGCGAAACTCAGTTCACTTCAGTCTTCACGGGGGACGGGCAACCGCACGTCGTTCCCCGATTACCCTGGGGGCATCAAATCTGGGATGAGCCCGAGGCTACTGAAGAAGAGGGTTATGACGTTAAGCCCGACAAGCAAAAT
>SLFV01000505.1 GCA_007124075.1 Roseimaritima sp. | reverse complement strand
GGAAAATCACACACACCCATGCCGACCCTAGTGTTCGCAGCCAAGCGTTAAGGAGCCTGATCAATGGCATCAAGGAAACTGCGGAACTTGGCGGTGATACCATCCTGCTGGTCCCAGGCGTTGGGGGAGACGGTACCTTTGAGGAGTGTTACCAACGCGCCGTCAACAACATTCGGCAAGCGGTTGAGGTTGCGGAAAAGTACAACGTGAAAATCGCAATTGAAAATGTCTGGAATAAATTTCTGTACGATCACGACGGGGATTCGAACCAGACGGCGGACCTGTTCGTGCAATTTGTCGACGAATTCGATTCCCCATGGGTCGGGATGCAGTTCGACATTGGAAATCACTGGAAATACGGAGACATGGCCGCATGGATTCGACAACTGGATCAACGAGTCGTAAAGCTGGACGCGAAAGGGTTTTCCCGAGCCAAGGATAAATTCACCGATATCGGAGAGGGAGACATCGACTGGCCTGCGGTGCGACAAGCCCTACTGGACATCCATTTCACCGGCTGGGTTGCGGCCGAAGTTGGTGGTGGTGACGTGGAGCGACTGCGGACGATCAGCGATCAACTGGACCTTCACTTGGTCAACGAACCCGCGGCCAGTTAAGTGTCGGATACGGTATCCCTGCTGGGGTAAATTATCAATAACACGCGTCGACAGATTCACGCAGGGGCTCTGGCTTCCGGTGGCGACCAAGCGGGTGCCGTCTTGATTGAAAGCGATGCCTTTTAGCGGAGGATCTGGGAGATATTCGTCCGTAGCTCCGCGAGCAGACGCCCTTGGTGGGTCCACATCCGCGCCCTTCCATCCTCGCCGACACTTGCCAATTTCCCCCGATCACTGAAAACATTTCTTTCGATCTGTGCAGAAATCACCATCTGGATTGAGCGACATGGCTGGTCACTTCGAAAATTGACAGATTTCATGTTTGACTTTTCATCGTATCTTCGACGCATCGGATCAGCGCTGAATTTAGATGTCAGTCGAGTATGTCTGCAGCGAATCGCCTTCGCTCACGCTTGCGCGATCCCTTTCGAGAATCTGGATGCGTTTTGCGGCCGACCCATTTCCTTAGAACCCCAGCAGATTGAAAGCAAGCTTGTCCACAATCGACGTGGCGGGTACTGTTTCGAGCAAAATGCATTGCTTGCCGGAGTGCTGCAGCAGGTGGGATTTTCTGTTGCTCTGCTCTCCGCGCGCGTGTGGTACAGTACGACGCCGAATGAAACCCCTCCCCGGACGCATTTGTTTCTGGTGGTGAAGCTTGACGAACAACCTTGGCTGGTTGATTGTGGTCTGGGAGGTTCGACCCCCGAGGGGCTGATGCGGCTGGACCTTTCCGGAACCGTTCAAACCGTGGGAGGCGAATTACGGCGACTGGTTCCCGTAGCAGATCGTCTGATCCCGACGTACATGCAACAGGTTCAACACTCAGGTCATTGGGTTGACGTCTACGAATTTACCGGGGAGTCGATGCCGAGAATCGATCAGGAGATGGGAAATTGGTGGGCCAGCACGCATCCCGAATCGAAATTTCGACGAAACTTGATTGTCGCCATTTTAAATTCAGACGGATCAAGATGCCGGCTGATGAATCGTGAGTTTGTTCATCGTCGGGGCGCCACGGTCCTGCATCAAGAAACCGTCAAGGATGCGAAACGGCTTGAACAAATCCTGGAGGAATTTTTTGGAATCCAGTTTGATGATGTCAGTGAACTGTATCACCGGGTCGAGCATGCCGTCGGGCTGAACATCGCGTCGGGCTAAAGGGTCAGACGGAGTCAAAAAATTCAGGCCCGCCCTTCCAAGTCCCGCAACGACCGGGGGACCATTGCTTCGTTTTCATTTTAGAATCGACTGGACAACCGACGCAGGCTCGACACCGGTCAAGCGGAAATCGAGGCCTTGAAAACGATAGGTCAAGCGCTGATGATCGATCCCCAGCAAATGCAACACTGTCGCATGGAGATCGCGCACATGGACTGGATTTTCGGCGACGTTGTAGCTAAAGTCGTCGGTTGCGCCCCAGGTCATCCCGGGGCGTACCCCACCGCCGGCCAACCACATCGTGAAACAACGTGGATGGTGGTCGCGTCCCGCCTCGGGGCTGTCCCACTGTCCCTGACCGGCCACGCCACGTCCGAATTCGCCGCCCCAGATGACCAGGGTGTCATCCAGCATCCCGCGGCGTTTCAAGTCCTTGATTAGCGCCGCGGTCGGTTGATCGGTATCGCGGCAGCGGGCCGTACACCACGAGGTGAGCCGGCTGTGATGGTCCCAATCGGGATGGAACAATTGAATAAAGCGTACCCCGCGTTCGGCCAAACGGCGTGCCAAGATGCAATTGGCGGCGTAAGTACCAGGCCGTCGCGATTCAGCGCCGTACAGTTCAAACACCTCCTCGGGCTCGTCACGAAGATCGGTCAGCTCGGGGATACTGGTTTGCATTCGGTAAGCCATCTCGTACTGTCGAATCCGCGTGGTAATCTCCGGGTCGCCCGTTTCCTCGCCGCGACGCTGGTTCAGATCAGCCAGCCCATCGAGCATTTGACGTCGCAACTGACGTGGCAGCCCGTCGGGGTCGCGTAGATACAGCACCGGATCCTGTGCGCTTCGCAGTTTGACACCCTGGTATCGCGACGGCAGAAAACCGCTTCCCCAGTAATGATCGTACAGCGGCTGGTCGCTGGGCCGCTGCATTTTGGAAATCATCACGACATGTTCGGGTAAATCCTGGTTCTCACTTCCAAGGCCATAGCTGACCCAGGCCCCCATACTGGGACGACCAGGAAGCTGATTGCCGGTTAAAAACTGAGTCATCGCGGGTGCGTGATTGATTTGATCGGTGTGCATGGATTTAATGAAACACAGATCGTCCGCAACATCGCGCAAGTAGGGAAGCCACTGACCAATGGTCGCACCGCTTTGGCCACAGCGCGCGAATTTGACCCGCGTTGGCATAATAAGCTGCTTTTGATTGGCGGTCATCGTCGTCAGCCGCTGCCCTTGACGGACCGATTCGGGCAGCTCAAGACCGGCCCATTTGATCAGATCGGGCTTCTCATCAAACAGCTCGATTTGCGATGGTCCCCCCGACTGTGTCAGGAAAATCACCCGCTTGGCTTGGGGCAAAAAATGCGGCAGCGACGGTATCCCTTGAAAACCAGGTTCGCCTGCACCATCGACCCCCGCGCTGGCGTTACCTCCTAGCAGGGGATTTCCCGTGAACATGTTTCCCGTCAACTCGGCTAGCGCAATCGCCCCCAGCGACAGGCCGGTACAACGTCCCAGAAAGTAGCGTCGTGTTTCCTGCACCAACTCATTCATGGGTCAACGCCTCATCAAGATTCAACAACATACTTGCAACGACGGTGTACGCCGCAAATTTCGTCGGAGCCTCCGCGCCTGCGACGTCCGTCTGGCCGCGCGTCAGAAAATTGATTGCGTCCTGCGGCTGTTCGTCGTAGTGCGTTAGGGCAAGGTCCAGCACGCGATTCATTACTGCCAGTTCTTCGGCGTCAGCAACACGCGACAAAACGCGGAGACTCATTTCTTGCAGCGGCTGGGGTTTATTCATCGTATCTTTTGCCAAAGCCCGCGCGGCCTCCAGGTAGTTTTCGTCATTCAAGATCGTCAGCGCCTGCAGGGGGGTGTTTGTCCGCAAGACGCGGACTTCGCAGGACCGACGCTGTGCCGAATCGAACAGAAACGTCGGTGCAACACTGCGTCGCCAAAAAGCGTACAGGGTGCGCCGATACTGCGCCGCGCCGTCGCTGGGGATGTACTTGAATCGCCCCATGAAGTTTTCCTTCCAAACACCGCTGGGTTGATAAGGCCGGACGGGAGGTCCGCCCAGGGCAGGATTGAACAGTCCGGAGGCGCGCAGCGCGGCGTCACGTAGCATCCACGCTGGCAGTCGAAAGCGGGCCCCGCGAGCCAACAGCCGATTTTCTGGGTCAGTTGCCAAGAGCCCCTCATCAACCCGCGAGCTTTGCTGATACGTTCTGCTGGTGACGATCAGCTTCAGTAGGTGTTTGACATCCCAGCCACTTTCCATGCACTCTACGGCCAGCCAATCAAGCAATTCGGGATGCGTCGGTTGTTCGCCCTGCAGCCCAAAGTCATCGACCGTTCGTACCAAACCGGCCCCGAAGCAGAGTTGCCACAGATGATTGACCAGGACCCGCGCGGTCAAGGGATTTTCGTCCGAAGTCAGCCAGCGGGCTAAATCTAGGCGTGTCAGTTGGTCGCCTTCCAGCGGAGCGATTGCTGCCAAGCCGCCCCGCTGGACCGCCTGGCCATGGTCATCCCACACGCCGCGCTGCAACACAAAGGTTTCTCGAGGCACAGGCTTTTCCGCCAACACCATGACATTCACTTGCTCCGCCGATCGGGCCTCTTTCAACTGAGCCTCAGCACGGTCCAAGTCTTGCCTGGCGGCCTGATAGACGTCGTAGTCCGCCAGGAATTGAGCAAACAATTTCGATCGCAACTCCCGATCGACGGCTTCCGCTTCGGCAAACTGTTCCAGCGGAGTCGGCCCGACGCCCGTGATGGCGGGCCCACGCTGGTCGGTCACTGACAAACGAAAACGACCAAGGTTAGCGTCACCCTTGGTTGACCGGTGCTGCAGTTCAATCAGCAAACGCTCGTCGTCTGCAAGTTCCAGCGGTTCGGCAAGCGCAATCACCGCGACATGAGGTTCAACGCGGGGTGCCCCCTGCGTGGTCCAACCGTTGCGCGGATCATCGTCCAGCACTCCCTTGATATCGCCGTAGGCACCCAGTTTCTCCTTCTTCGAATCGGGCACATAGTCGGCAAAAGCGTCATGCAGCGCGACGTCGCGCACCTGGCTGCTTCCCTGGCGTGTCACTTGGATCTTCACATCGGTCAGCAGGAACTGGCCCGACTTGCCGCGGCCAAAGGCGCCGTTGGTGTGCGCAGGATGCGGCAGCACTTCCAAGCGGACGCCGGTCACTCGCGGCAGTGCAATGGGTGCCAGCAATCGATAATCGTCTTGATTGGGATGCGGCCCGCTGGCCTGGACCGTTCCATCGGATTGTTGGGTCAGTACCGTTCCTTCGCTCGATTCCAGCGTGCCGTAAAGCGTCTGCCAAGAAGAATAGGGCGAGGTGATTTCGCTGCCGCGTGCTTCCAGCCACCGGTTAAACGGCCCTTGCGCCGCAGCGCGAGCGGACGCTTCAATCGGTCGGCGTTGATCGACAAGCTGCTGCGCCTCTTCAACCGCCCGGTCGACGTACATTGACTGATAATTCAGATAGGGCTTGGCGGCTTTTCCCGCTTTGCCATCCTCGTCGATACTATTGAAGAACGCCGCTAGCCCGTAATACTCCGCCTGCGTGATCGGATCAAACTTGTGCGAATGGCATTGGCAACAACTCAGGGTCAGGCCTAAAAACGCGGTTCCCATCGTATTGACGCGATCCAGAACATAATCGACGCGGGACTCTTCAGGGTCCCGACCACCTTCGCCATTGGTCATGTGGTTGCGATGAAAGCAGGTGGCTAAAATCTGTTCCGCGGTCGCCTGGGGCATCAAATCGCCAGCAAACTGCAACTGCGTAAATTGATCAAACGGCATGTTCGCATTAAAGGCATCGATCACCCAGTCGCGCCACGGCCAATTTTCACGGTTGGCATCAGCCTGAAAACCATCGGTGTCGGAATAACGGGCCAGGTCCAACCACCACATCGCCATCCGCTCGCCAAAATGCGGCGACCTCAGCAGGCGATCTGCATGGGCTTCGTAGGTTAGGTCACTGTGCAGTTCTTCCACCGTGGGCGGTAATCCGGTAAGGTCGAAAGACACACGGCGCAGCAACGTGTGCTCGGGGGCACTTTCGGAAAATGTCCGTCCCTCGGCGTCCAAGCGTGCCTGCACGAAAAAGTCGACCGGATGCCTTCCGGGCGGGACGAGGTTTTTCACCGGTGGCTCAAAAGCCCAATGTTGACCCCACGGGGCTCCCGCTTCGATCCACTGCGTCAATTTAGTGATTTCGTCAGCGGTCAGGGGCTTGTGATGCGTAGGAGGTGGCATCACCTCATCGGGATCGGTGGATAAAACTCGACGCAAAAATTCACTCTCGTCCGGTTTGCCGGGACGGATCGCCTGGGCCACCGCGTCCTGGCGCAAATCCAGTCGCAAGTCCGCCTGGCGATGCTGTTCATCAGGCCCATGGCAGGCAAAGCACCGATCGGAAAGTAGCGGCAAGATATCACGACTGAATCGTGGCGGTTCCTCGGCAAATAAGAGACTTTGGAAGGCAAAGCTGCAGGCGGTCGCGATGGCGACCAGGTAACGAACATTCATGGGTATCGGGAGGGATCTCGCTCGCTCGAGGAGGACGCAAAGGCAGGACGATCTAGCATCATTATGACTAAGGACGCAACGTGCGCCTTGTAAGTCCGCCTAATTTTTGGTTGCATTTCTCGATAAACCACACGGTTCTCGACAAGCCACACGCAGCCATTTTGATGGCAACTGAGATAATGGTAGCCGCTTGCCGTCGAGAAGTGCAAAGCCGGAGCTAAGGTGGCTGCTTGGAAATCAAATCGAGGAACTGCGTTGCTTCGGCGTCAACTTCGTCAGCCGAAGCGACGATTCCTTGCAGCTTTTCGAAGGCTTGTCTCCGACGTTCCGCTTCGGTGGCTTCCGCCAATTGATCTAACGTCGCGTTCCATTGTGTTTGCCGTGGCGCGTCCAAACGATCCAGCCAAACGTGGTAGTTGGCGAGGCGTTTGTCGTTGAACTCCACCGCCCCGAACAACCGCGTTTGAAACGCTTGGTTCGGGATCGACCATTGCGCCATCACAATTTTGGGAAGTAAAGACGTGCCGACGGCATTGCGGTCGGGTAGCCGCTTGACCCAAACGACTTCCCCCGAAGCGGGATCCCACTGACCGTTGGTCGCAAAAGGTTCGTGTTCGGTTTGCAATCGGATCGTCAACGAGTTCGGGGAATGTGTAAACAGCAGTGGCAGCAGGTGTTCCATCAGCGGCTGGTAAGCCACCAACTCGACTTCCGGCGGTTCCGCACCGGCATCGCTGGCCGCTTGCAGCATTTGCTGATACTCGGGTGTCTGTTCCAAGTAAGCATTAAAACGCGCGCTATCTTCCAGCCACTGACGCAGTTGCCGCAACACCTCCGCTTGTTCGGGGATTCCACTTTTACGAGCCAAAAAGCTGACCAAGGCGTCACGCAAGGCGTGGTCTCCACCGACCTGCGGTTCACCACCGATCAAGCGGACCAGTTGCTTTCCATCGACATAGCCGCGTTCTAACAGGAATTGGCTCAGCAAAAGTTCGCCTGATACATCTTGTTCGTCCACAGATCGAAGCGACTGGGATGCACGCAGCACAAGCAGCAAGTTCAGCAAGCGATGTGCATCGTTGCGGAGTGTCTGATCGATTGTATCCACCAGTTGCTCGGTGTGTGCCGCGGGCTGAACCGTATCGTTGTGATTCCATTCAAATCGCAGCCACTGTGTCACGTGGTCAAAAAACTGGTCAATCGCCTCATGGTACGCTTGGCGTTCGTCGCGACTGATAAAGTGACCACGAAATCCTTCTTGGTAATAGTAGGATCGTCCCAGCGAAGATTGCGAACACGTCAGCATCCCCGCACCGCCGATGTCATTGGGAATTTGTTGCCCAAACTGTCGACGAAAATGATGGCGATACCCTTCGATTCGACCTGTCCCGTAAACAGCCTCCAGCAAAGCCTGTTCCTCAGTGCGCAACGATACTTCTTTGCTTCCGCCATGCTCGTCGGATCTTGTGACGGTTTCCTGCCGCCACACCACCAAGGAACGCTCAAAGCCAGACGGGGTCGGGCGGATCGTGACCTCGTAGATCATTTCGTTCTGCACACAACCGATCAACGGCAACAAGCATCCGATCAGGACTAACGATGCCAACCAGCCAGGACCACGCACGCCACCGCGAATTCGCGAGTCATCCTGAATCAGGATTTCAAATGTCATGGCTCTTCCTTTTGTGTGATGGGGACCAACGGTGCCTCATTCCATTTCACTCGGTGACAGGGATAAATGACAACCTAATTGAAGCCACGTTTGGCATGTCTCTCTCCCAACCCTATGATATTGTACGTGTCTGGCACCACAATTTCTACTGTCGGTGAGGACGTCGGGCGTTCTCTGCGTGGAAAAAGGTAACGTACAGGGGTGTGGCGGCAGTCTTCAGGTTCCGTGTCACTGTTTAACGGGAATATTTGGTGTCCGTCCAGACGACGACCTTGGCATCGTTCTTTTGCGCGGGGCCCGGTGTGGTGCGCCCGTTCTTGACGGCGATTTCTAGCAGTTCAGTCAGTTCCGCGGCGACCGTCGGATTGGCTTCGACAAGGTTGTTCGATTCCTCGCGGTCCGCGGACGGGTTGTAGAGCTGGCTTGGGCTGCCGTCGCTGCCCTCGGACCAACCGCCGGACCCCTCGCAGGCGAGGAATTTCCAATTCCCTTGACGGATTGCAAATCGGCCACGAGCAAAAATCGAAAGGTTACGAGAAATGCTCCGTCAGTAACGGTACCCAAGCATAGGTACTGTTTGAGCGCAAACTGACACACAGACTGCTGAAAGCAGGTGCCAAAAGACGATAACCGATCGTCTCCGATGCACTAGGGCAAACAGTCATGGATCGTCCGTCACTGATTTAGACCCCAGCAAACGATGTCGGTTCGTCTTACTTGGACCGGTTGTGACGTCTTTGCCGTCGGCGATCGCAGAGTATCTGCGGTTGCGTCATTCGAAATGGGAGAAAAAAGCCCCGAGACGCAAGTGGTGACCTATCAGATAGACAACAGGTGTGTGCGACTTCACTCACCGGCGTTTTCCCATCCAGTATCGTGCGGGACATAAATGTTGCCCCTCGCCCTGCGAAAGAACAATGAGACGCTGTTCTCGCGGCGAGGCTGTACATTTATCCTGACCCGAAGCGTGACGGCATGTTGATGTAGTGAGCCGACGGCGTTTGCCGCAGGCCTTGTAGCAAGGAGTTTGTCCCTGGGGGTCGCCGCAGGCGACATCGGCTCACAGGACCAGGGCGATCCACTAAATCAACAGGCTGGTGAGCGAGGGGTGAAGCGCCTTTCGCTCGCGTTTCGGATTGTGAACCAGCCGTTGCATAAAACGTCCGGAATCAATGCACCGTCTCGGAGCGAAAAGCGACAGTAAATAAACACGCGATACCCACTCAATTGCTGGCAACTACCATGCGATCTCCGAGTCTTTCTTCAACGGCAATGCCAAGCTTAAAAATCGCAAAAACTTGGTTGTACATCCTCGGTTGCTTGGCCCCGGCATTTCTGGGTTGCACTGACAACGATGTGGCCAAGCCTTTGCGTCTTTCCATGAATCCTTGGCCTGGATACTCGTTCGTTTACCTTGCAGAAGAAAAAGATTTCTTTCGCGATGAGGGAATATCGGTACAGCTTCTGGAATTGGCCTCACTTGCGGATTCCCGGCGAATATTCGAGCAGGGCCAGGCTGATGCTCTATGCTGCACGCTTGTAGAAGTGTTGTTGATGAATGGAGCTGCCGATACGGATCCGGTCCGCGTGGTTTCCGCGGTTGATTATTCTAATGGCTCGGACGTTCTGCTGGGCACCAGCGATATTGTGAACTTACAATCCATTGGCGGATATCGAATTGGCGTGGAACCCGAGTCGCTCGACGGGCTGTGCTTGTTCCTGGCGCTAAGTTCTGTGGGGTTGACGATGGAGGATGTCACGTTGGTGCCGTTGGCCCAGTCGGAAATGGCTGAGGAGATGCGAACCGGGCGCGTCGATGCGGTTCAGACCTATCCACCGATGTCCGACCTGATCTTGCAACAAACCGGGGTACACCAGCTTTGGAACTCGTCTCAGACGCCCGCCACGATCCTTGACGTTTTGGCGGTTCGCGAAAGCGTGCTGGCAGAACGCGCGGAGGATGTGCGTGCGCTCGTTCGTGCTTACAGACGTGCGCAGGACTACTTTCACAGGCATCCACGGGAAGCAGCAAAAATCCTCGCTCGTCGCTGTGGATTAAGTGAGGAGGCCTGGCTGCGTTCCATTGGTGGCATTCGAATTTTGGCCCATGACGATGCAGAAGCTCAGGCAATATTCCAACCCGAAAGCGGTGGCATGGTGACCGAAAGGGTCGCGGAAGGATTAATTTCGATCGGCATGCTTCAGCAGCTTCCTCGCCACAGTCCGTTTGACGTTCGTTTTCGGGAGCTGTCACCCAAATGACCAACGAACCGTACGGTTTCATGTCAAAAATGGGGATCCGTGCCCGGGTCGTGGTGCCGTTGATCACGATCTGCTTGCTGTTGTCGTCAGTGTGTGGATGGATGATTCACCAAGCCAGCGATCAACAAACGCGGGACCACTTGACGGCAAGAGCGGCGGCGATCGCCCGAGCTATTTGCCATCATGCTCAGACGACTCGCGATGAGGTGGAACTGCAGCGATTTGTGGCAGCGATGGCCGCCCAGCAAGACGTCAAACGGATTGTAGTCGCATCAGGCGATCCACTGACGGTGATTGCCGCGTCGAAGGCGGTGTGGGTGGGATTACCTGCGTCCTCGTTACCTGACCAGGAATGCGCCATACGGAATCTAAGCAGGACGATGGCTCTCAGCGAGCAACATGCTGAGTTTCAACGCGATGCAGAAAAATCGGTCGATTTCATCGTCCGGCTGCGGACGCGAATTCGCGCCGCCCATCCTTTGGCTTGGTCCGATGGGGTCGTCATACTCCAGTTAGACGGACGACCACACGTCCGCCGGCAGGCAGTCGCTACGACAAGACTGCTAACGGTGCTGTTGGTCACCGTGGCCATCGCTGCCGCTGCCGCCTACGGGCTGATTTCATTTCTGGTGCTCCGACCGATCAAACGGATAGCAACGGTGGTTCGCCTTGTTGCCAAAGGCAGTCGCGAGGTCCGGGTCAACAACAAAACGAAGGATGAATTGGGACGACTGGCGTCCGACGTGGACATGGTGCTGGACGAATTACTGAGGCGAGAGGAAGTCGAAACACAGGCCAAAGAGAGGGCGATTTCCTGTCAGCGTGAGATGGAGGCCGCTTTGGCCAAGCTCGCTTGTAGCAATCAAGCCCTTGATCAGCACGCGATCGTCGCGATCACCGACTTGAAGGGCGTAATCACCTACGTCAATGACAAGTTCTGCAAAATCAGTCAGTACAGCCGCGCCGAACTGATCGGGAGCACGCACCGCATCGTTAATTCGGATTACCACCCTAAATCATACTGGGTTGACATGTGGCGCACCGTTGCAAGGGGCAAGGCCTGGCACGGCGAAGTGTGCAACCAGGCAAAGGATGGTTCCCGCTACTGGGTTGATACGACCATCGTGCCCTACAAAGACAAAGACGACCGTATCACGAAGTTCGTCGCGGTGCGTACTGATATCACGGCGCGAAAGACTCTCGAACAACAACTGCGACAAAGTCAGGAACGCTTCGAACTCGCCGTGCGTGGTTCCAACGATGGCATTTGGGACTGGGACATCGCCACGGGCCAAGTCTACTATTCGTCAAGGTACAAAGAGCTTCTGGGGTATGCAGGCGACGAGTTCCCTAATAACTTTGATGCGTTTCGTAATCATTTAAATGCCGATGATTTGGACGCAACACTGGAGGCTTTGGAGCGACATCTTGATTCTGATGAACCCTATGATGTAAAGTTCCGATTATGCACCAAGTCAGGCAACTGGCGATGGTTCCGGGCAAAGGGTATCGCGGTACGCGACTCGAATGGAAACCCGTATCGAATGGCTGGATCCATTTCAGATATTACAGGGATCAAGGAAATTGAAGCGAAATTGGCAACCGAGGCCACCCATGATCGTCTCACCGGTCTTGCCAATCGTGGACTGTTCCTGGATCGCCTGGAGCATGCGTTGGAGAGCCTGAAACGTCAGTCGCGAACATTTGCCCTCCTGTTTCTGGATTTCGACCGATTCAAACTGGTCAATGACCGGATGGGACATGAAGCGGGGGACGAACTGCTGCGGCAGATCGCAAACAGACTGACCGCCAGCATCGGTTCCGCAGTTATCCACGAAAACAGATCCACCGAAAATACGATCGCACGGTTGGGAGGTGATGAGTTTGTGGTGTTATTAGAAAATTTCTCCCATCGGAATGAGGTCCGGGCTGTTACGAACCGAACCCTTCAAGCATTGTCGGAAACCTATCGCATCGCCGGTCAAGAGGTTTCATCGACCGCGAGCATTGGGGTTGTTTTCGGGTCTCCCGATTACGATCGTGCGGACGAGATCGTGTGTGATGCTGACATCGCAATGTATGAGGCGAAACAGAAGGGCAAGGGCTGTTATGTTGTTTTCGACGATGCCGCGCGAGCACGCCGACAACGCCGAATACAATTGGACAAGGATTTTAAATGTGCGATGAAGGCCAGCCAGTTGCTGATCGAATATGAACCGATCGTCGATATCCATTCTGGCCTGGCGCGGTCCCTGGAAACGCATTTGCGCTGGGAACACCCGACCCATGGCCGCATCGAGTCCGATGAACTTCTTGCGATCATCGAGGAGTCTGGAAACGCAGTCGAACTGGTAACTTGGATGCTAAGCACTGCGTGCGGTCAGCTTCAAGAATTGCGACAACGCCAAAGCGGTAAGCTGCCTGCGGCGTTGAACATCAATCTTTCGCCAAGACAATTTTTCTTGTCCAATCTTCCTGAAATCGTCTCCCATGTGCTTGAAGCTTCAAAGACACAGCCATCTTGCCTGCACCTTGAGCTTACGGAAGCGGCGTTCACGGACAATATGACCGAGGCCATGCACCAAATTGAACGTTTGCGAGCAGTCGGCGTTCGAGTCGCGATCGATCACTTCGGAGTCGGTACGTCATCGTTTACATCACTGCACCGACTGGCGATCGAATTGCTGAAAATTGATCGATCGATGCTAGTGGATCTTAAGCATTCAAAGCAATCAGCGTCTATGATCCACGGCCTGGCGGTTATTGTGCGCAACATCGGAATCTCTCTCATCGCCACCGGTATCGAGAACGCGGAACAACTGATTGCACTCCAGGGTCTTGGCTGCGACTTGGCTCAGGGAACCTACTTCGGACCGCCAATGTCCGCTCAGCAAATCGAACGGTTTCTTTTTGACAATAACAATGACTCCTACCAAATACGAGGTGCCGCCTCGTTTGCAGTGCAGTGGACCGAATGCTTGGAGGGACAAGCGATCGCAGATCGACCAGTCTGGTCAGAATCGGATAACCACTCGGTTTAGCAACGCTTCGCCTTGCGTTTTGAAACGGATAAAATCTGCGAATGAGGAGTCATTTGCAGCGACGATTTTCCCGGGCTTCATTATTTTTCCCGCTTTCCCCGTCCAATTCTTGTGCAGCACAAGCCAGGCGGAGGAAGCGAAGAGGATTGGCCGGTCAGACGCGGGGAAGGTGGGCCCAACGGACGTTGCGAGGTTATTCACGGCCTGGCCGGTCGGCGCGGAAGGACACGATCCGCAGGCCGTCCACCTCGGTGACATAAATCGTGCGTCGCTCAGGACCACCGAAACAAAGGTTGGATGGTTTGTCACCCAGCACGGGGATCTCTCGCAAAATCGTTCCTTCTGGCGTCATCTTCACCACCGTTCCTTTGCCGTATCGCGTGATGTAGAGATTGCCGTCGATATCGCAACGCATTCCATCAAAACCGTGGTCCGGAAACTGTTTGACCAAGCGTTTGTCCGTCAGATCGCCCTCACGAGTGATGGTAAAGGCCCACACATTCCGCTGCACTGATTCGTTGACATACAACGTTTTTCCATCGGGGCTGATATCGATTCCATTGGTCGTCCCCATGCCGGCGGCCAACCGTTGCGCCGAACCGTCGGCATCGATCCTCCACAACTGCCCCGTGCCTTCCGCCCAGTTGGGGTCGCTAGCAAATAGCGTTTTCCGGTCCGGTGCCAGGGCCAGATCGTTGGGCTGGTTCATCAGCGGTTGATGCGAGTGCACGACGATTTCTCGCGTCAGCGGATGGACTCGCAAGACATTGTGCCGGGTGTAATCCGCCACAAAAAAGTCTCCATTGTCTGCAAACCGGATCCCGTTGCCGACGCTGCCCTCGGGCAGATCCACGAACACCTCCGCCATTCCGTCGGGGCGCACGCGACCGATGGTCCCCTGACGAGCAAAATTGACGGCAAAAATGTTACCCTGGGCATCCACGGCTGGCCCTTCAATACCAGGGGTGAACTGTCCGACTTGGGTCATCGCCCGTGGCACCCACAGTGGGTCCTCCGGCGCAAACAGCACATCCGGCCCGATCCCGAATTTGGCTGGCAGCGGCAACGCGCTCAAATCGGCGTCCTCGGTATCCAGACAATATTGCCAACGCCCGGCCAGTGTCAGTTCCGCTTCACCACCACGCAGGGTGAACGCTTCGCGAATCGACCGCGGTGGCATCGCGATCACAACCAAGTTCACGTCGTCAGGGGCAATCGCCGCAGGAGGCAGGCGATATTCCATGAGGCCATCCGCAGTGCCGGGCACAGCAGAAGCCGGTTGGCCATTGATCCAGATTCGTTGCTGGACCGGATCGGATCGCCGGCTCCCGGGAATCTGCAAGCTCAGTTCGTTCGACAACCAGTGCTGCGGAATCCAAGCGGTACAGCGCAACCACAACGTGCCCTCGCCTGCCAGGGCATCCGCAGAGCGCGGCGGCAATGCCGTCAACTGCCAGTGACGATTCCGCTGCGTCAGTGGAAGCTGCCTTGGGCCCCCAGAAACAGCGGTGGCCTTGGTGCCGGACAACTGAAACTCCTCTCCTCCAATCCACTGGTCACTACTGATCGTGGGGCAGACGTATCGTTCGATATGTTCAATCACCCGTCGCGTGCCTTCATGATGATCGACATAGGGCCACGAGGCTGGGTTGTACATCGCATCGGTCATATCGCGCATCAGAACCACATGCATGCCGTTACGCGCCATTTGCCGCAATCCGAACGGACGCCCCAGCACGCACATGTTGACATGGACGCCGGTCAGAACCACGTTGCGAATTTTACGCTCGCTCAGGATGTTCCAGATTTCGCTTCCGGAATCGCTGATAAAATCTTGGTCGTCATCGATCGTGATCAGCGGTGACTGAGTCTGCCAAGGCAATTGCGGATTTCGCCCCATAGCCGCTAATTTTTCTCGCCACGCCGCAAGTTGCTGTGGATCGTCGTCTTCGCCGCCGTCGGCTTGATCGATCGGAAAGACCCCGGACTGTTCGCGCGCAATCGCCGAACACCATGCGTCGATTGCATAGGGGACATGGCTTGCTTGGGGCGCAGCCAGTGCGCGGATCCGCGCGGGATGGTCGTGATAGAAATCCATGCAATCGCTGGGGGCATGAATGATCGTGACCCCACGCCGGCGCGCCTCGTTCAAAACCTCATTCAAACGTGGCGCGAACGCTTCCAACCGCTCGACCGCGTTGCGCGAGTGATGGTAGTCCCACACATCACACACAATCATGGCCGTTTGTTCGGTTTGCCAAGACTCCTGGCGATTTACGGACACAAAGCCGCCATCGCCATCGGGAGCTAACATTGCGGTGCGCAGCGTCAAGGGAATCCGGTCTGATCCATCTGCCTGGCACATGCACCACACGGGGATCAGCACAAAAATGCGAAGCAGGCGAAGGTGGTACTGCACTTTTATTGTCCCTCGTGGTAGCAGCAGGATAGGGGAGACGCAGGAACTTCCGCGTCGCTTGAGACTAGGCCAGGATGTCGTCAATGACGTGTCCGCCGACATCGGTTAGGCGGAATCGTCGACCGTTGTATTTGTATGTCAGACGTTGGTGATTGATCCCCAGCAGGTGCAGGATGGTGGCGTGCAGGTCATTGATATGGACTTTGTTTTCGGCGGCCTTGTAGCCAATTTCGTCGGAAGAACCGTAGTCGATACCACCTTTGACGCCCCCGCCAGCCAGCCACGCACAAAAACAGTGGGGGTTGTGGTCTCGACCCGGCTTGTTTCCTTTCTGCGCGATCGGCAGACGGCCGAACTCGCCGCACCAGATGACCAGCGTATCCTGCAACAGGCCGCG
>SLFV01000423.1 GCA_007124075.1 Roseimaritima sp. | reverse complement strand
CATCCGCCTCGCGGCCTCGCGGGCCGCCTGTACTGCAGGTAGAAGCAGGCCGACCAGCACACCGATGATAGCAATCACCACCAGAAGCTCGACCAGCGTGAATCCGTGTAACCCCCGACGCCGATCTTCGGGACGCAGAACAACGATTGATCGTTCGGTTAAATGCGGAAAACAAATCCAACTCATAAAAAGTTCCTCGGAAGTTGATGAACCCACTTTTTAAACTAAAACTTAGCTTAGGCTAACAATGCTGCAAGAAAGTTAGCACCAGCTAAGTTTGCGATAGGTTAGGCTGCAGGCGGGATCGTTGCAAGGCTAATTCCAGATTCTTTTATCGAGCGCCGGGTAAAGAGCCGTTAAATCGATTGCACTGCGTTGATCGCGAACCTTGCGGGCGTCCGGAGCCTGATAAATCGCAGGGGTTGTCGCGAACGCGACGAGGCGAAGGCAGGAGCGATCGGCCGCGAGGCTACGGACGTTCCCACACTGCGGGCAACGTTTCTGATTCTGGACCGTAGGTTTGCGAGACCACCAACCCGCTGGCCTGCGACATGTAAAAAATTCGTCCGTTGGAAACGATCGCGCCCAAGCACTCACGCGAATCAATTGCCGGACCGGTGGAGACCAACTTTCCGTCTTCAGACAGATCGATCATGTCCATATTGGCACCCAGCACGTACGGTTCGGATAGCGTGAATCGGCAACAGGCATAGTTGTGACCGATGCTGTTGATCACCCGTCCCGTCGCTTGGTCAAAAACATTGCCTTTCCCACGCAGCGCATTGGAGAAAATGAATTGACGCCCCACGGTGACCACGTTCAAAGCCGAGGTCACCGGTTCCGATTTCCACACCAACGCTCCGTTTTGGGCATCCAAACACCAGACGAAGCGATCGTCGGTTCCTTCCACCGCGCGATTGTTGCCGCCGACGTAGATCCGTCCGTCACGTCCGCTAAGCGTACACTTGGAGGTGACGTAGTAATCCGTTGTAAGCCATTCCACCTCACCGGAAGTCGGATCAAGGCGAGCGGTCAGCCCGTTGTTCTCAGGCGGCAATCCCCGACGTTTCCGTTGGCTAGCAGCATACCCAAAAAATGTTGAATAGAACAATTTACCGTCCAACAGGCAAATTCCGCAATCATTTCCACCTCGTCCGAATTCTGAAAAGTCCTTCTCCCAGACCACTTCGCCTGTATCGATGTCCCAGGCCCACAAACGGGGACGATGATCTTTGGGGTAATAGGGATTGTCGTTGGAGTAAATCCAGCTCATTACCTCTCCGTCCGCCCGCGCATCGGGCTGGCCACGAAATGTGAAGTACTTCTCCGATCCTTGGGGAGCGTATTGGCCGGAACCGGATGCGTAGATTGCTAAGTTGTTGTGGACGACCGGCGGGAATTGGCGGCTCCAACTCGGCGAACCGGTAAACGGAGCCTCCCAAAGCAATTCCCCCGTGGACGCATTCAAGCATCGCATCAGCGATCGCTTGATCCCAGCCTGCGGCACAATCAGCTTTCCGTCGTGATACAGCGGCGATGTGAACGAAAGATACACGTCCGGCCAATAGCGTCGCCATAGCAGCCGTCCGGTATCTTGCTCCACCGCCAGGATCTGGCCTTCGGAGGTGTGCATGTACATGCGTCCGCCTCCGCACACCGGGATGTGCTTGACCGTTCCTTCCAGCCGCTGGGCCCATCGCATCCGCAATGGCGGCTGCAAATCCTGCATGTTGGCGTTGGTGCCGCTAAAGTCGCCGTAGTTGGTGTACCAATCATACTTTGCCGCTGCCCAACGCCCCGACAACGGACTGCGAATCCGCCAAACCTGCAAATCCCGTTTAGGTAACACTGACGCGCCACCCGGCCCGAACACGTAGAGGTATCCGTCTTCGCTGGGCACGTAAATCCGCGAGCCAGCGACCCCCACGGTCGCGGATATCGGTTGGGTCGAGGCGGTGGCATAGCTGCGGATTTCGCCCCCGTGCAACGCAACCACGTACAGTTTGCCATCCATGCCGCCATAAACCACATGTTGGCCAGTCAGGATCGGACAACCGATCGCCCCCGTTTGGCATAAAACCTCTGGCGGCTGACCCTCTGTGTGACGACACAGGCCATGCCCTGATTCAGGCCGCAGTCGATACACCTGCGAATCGCGAACGCTGACCGAGGAGAAGCTGAGAAAACCTGGTAGATCGATCGCGGTTTCAGTCCCAGTCACAACACGGGTGGTTAATTGGTCGTCGGCACCCAGGCGCAACACTTCGACCCGACCCGCATTGTCGCGCCGATGCCACTGCACGTAGATGTTGCCCGCCGCATCGGCGCTCTGCCCAAATGTCGCAGGGTATTCGCTGCCGACATGCGCTGGAATCTCCGCAACATGCCTCAGTCGGGCTGTTGCACCAGAGTCCTCCAGGAACACAGTGCGACCGCCAGCGGGAACGACGACCGTTTGATCCACCAAACAGATTTCGCGAGAGCATACGAAATGGTCGCGCCAGGTCACACGGTCTCCTCGGAATGCGACCCAATCGGCTCCGCTCCAGCGATCATCGGGAAAACCAATCACCTCGCGAACGAAATCCCACTGCCAACAAACCGCACCTTGCGGATCGACCGCATAAACCTGGGCGCCTAGCGTGGCAAAATAAACACGATCTTTGCCCGCTACAGGTGCCGCAAAAATCGGTTCACCGCAGTCAATTCGCCGGATTACCTCGCCGCTGGTGCAATCCAGCACGTAGTAATACCCCGCCATCGTACCGACATGCAAACGATCATCGATTAGCGCGGGAGTGGAAACGTTGTTGCAGTTTCCGACTCCGCCTTCGGTGGCAAAGGTCCAGGCGACGACCAGTGTCTCTACATCGATTGCTTGAATCACGCCTGAGGCATCGATAACAAACACCATGCCTGCTCCGATAACCGGCGAAGCCATGATGGCATCCGTTGCTGGAATTGCAGCCAGCAATCCCAGGTCATCGGCAACCTCCGTCGCTGCCGCATCTCCGGTCCGCAGGGCATCCCCCTTCCACTGCGGCCAGTCGTCCGCTGCTGTCGCCAGCCCCAGGCACGAGCCCGACAAGTACGCAAACCAGACAACTCCCACCGACAACCGTTGTATGCAGCACATTTTAGGCAAAGCCTCCCCAATCACCCAGCGAACAGCGTTCAATGATCCCCACTATAACTGTTTTGCGATTATTCAGAAACGTCGGCCCTCACGACTGGTTCTCGGCGCTTGGGCAGTTAGGCTAAGGGTTCAGGGTACTGTTCGGAAATAAAACCTGGTCCTTGATCTTTGCTCTCGGCCCCGCATAGCAAACTGGGGGCACGTAACCAACTGAGGGAAAGATAGCGAAGCGGACAGGGTATGCCAAAAATCCGAAGTGCTTTTCGATTTGTCTTTCAAGAGAATGTTGCACTAGTTTCGCTCTTCTATTTTCAATGATGGGTTTCCGTGATCACTCCGATGAAATCGACATTGGGTTGTTTGGTGATGCTGATGGCCTTGGTGATGTCCGTCTGTGGACAGGACCCCGCATCCACCACGCCTGAGATTGGCCTGCGAGAAAACCTTCCTGCTGGGTTCGCGCTGACGGGGGCGAAAGTCTATCGCCAACCGGGTGATCAGTTACCCGAGGCGACAATCTTGATTGATCGCACAGCGATCGTTGCGGTTGGTCCCGATGTGGTGATTCCCGCAGGTTATCGCGTAATCGACTGCTCGGGCAGGACGATTTACCCCGGGCTGATCGATGCCTGGGGAGAAGTGGACCTGGCGATCCCTGCCACGGCGGATGGAGCGGGCTACTGGAATCGACACATATCGCCGCAGCGTCGTGCTGCGGTGCAGGCTGGAACTGTCGCCAGCGAGGAAGCAAAACTACGCGGACAAGGCGTTGGCGCTCGCGTGGTTGCGCCCCGCGGCGGGATCATTCGCGGCCGCAGTGCGACGGTGCTCCTGCATGACCACCCCGAGCGGTCGGGGGACGCGATCAGTGCTGCCCGCGGTCGACGCGTGTTGCAGGAAAATGCTTGGCAGCACGTCGCTTTGACGGTCCCTGAGGACCGGTTGGGCGAACGCTATCCAAATTCGCCAATGGGTGCCGTAGCGCTGGTGCGACAGGCGTTTTTCGACGCCCAGTGGTACCAGTCGGCTTGGCAAGCCTTTCGTGCGAACGCCAGCTTGCCGCGTCCGGAAACAAACGATGCCTTACAAGCCTTACAGGCAACGCTGGCCGACGATCTGGTTGTAATGGATGCGCCTAACGAACGGATGGCGCTGCGAGCCGCAGCGATTGCCTCCGAGTTTTCCTGTGCAGCGATTATTCGTGGATCGGGACGCGAGTACCGAGAGCTGACAGATATCGCAGCGACGCAGTTGCCGATTTTGCTGCCAGTCCATTTTCCGGATCCCCCCGAGTTGCAAACGGCGGCGGATGCGCGTGAGGTCACATTGCAAACACTCCTGCATTGGGAACTGGCTCCCACGAATCCCGCGCGTCTAGATGAAGCCGGTGTTACGTTTTGCATCACCAGCGACGGTTTGCCTGATCCCGCGAACCTGCTCAAACAAGTCCGTTACGCGGTCAAGCGGGGCTTATCCGCCGAAACCGCGTTGGCCGCGATGACGGTCCGGCCCGCAAAGCTGCTGAATTTGGAGCACCAATTAGGAAAAGTCATGCCAGGGATGTTAGCGAATCTCGTGATCACCGACGGGAGTTTGT
>SLFV01000219.1 GCA_007124075.1 Roseimaritima sp. | reverse complement strand
GCGGTCGATTGCTGGGCAGCATGACCTTGGCTGTCGAAGGGGAACCTGCGGGCCGGATTTCATTTCGAGTCGAAGAATACAAACGCCCGCAGTTTCGGGTGGAACTGGAAGCCCCCAGCCAGCAGGCCCGTTTGAATCAAGAGGTCACGCTGCAGGGCAAAGCAACCGCCTACACCGGAGCCGCCGTCGGCGGGGCGCAGGTGCGGTATCGTGTGGTCCGCTCGGTTCGCTATCCCGAATGGTACGGTAGGTTTTCTTGGTGGCTGCCCCCCGTTGCTGGTGGGCAGCAGGAAATGACATCGGGAACCGTCACGACGGCTGCCGACGGGACGTTTGCAATCGTCTTCCGTGCGCTGCCCGATTTGTCAGTTGACCCAGAAGGCGAGCCAACGTTTCGTTACGAGGTAAGTGCCGATGTGACCGACTTGGCGGGCGAAACCCGATCTGATACCCGATCCGTTGCGGTAGGCTACACGGCCTTATCTGCCAGCCTGGATGTGGCTGATTGGCAAGTCCAAGGCCAGGCGGTTAAAATCCAGGTGCGTACGCGTTCGCTTGATGGGATCGGGCAAGCCGCCACGGGTAAGCTGACCGTCTACGCATTGCAGCAGCCCGAAAAAGTGAATCGGCCACCGCTGCGTTTACCGAATCAACACCGGTTTCCCGGTCCGTCGGGTGCTGCCCCGCCAACCGATCTCTCCAATCCGTTGTCCTGGGAATTGGGCGAGGTGGTCCATCAGCAAGAAGTCCAGACCAACCCCGGCGGCGCGGCGAATGTCCAGTTCGAACTGTCCGCCGGAATCTATCGTGCGAAACTGGAAACCCAGGACTCCTTCGGAACCCCTGTCTCTGCCTGGACACAGTTAAGCGTTCTGGATCTCCAAGCGGATCGCCAAACCGTTAAACTGCCACATTTGTTCAGCATCCAATCTCGTTCGGTGGAACCTGGCGAGCAGTGGGTTGCGGTGTGGGGCAGTGGTTACGCCGACGCTGCGGTCTATGTCCAGGTGGAACATCGAGGCAAAGTGCTGCGGCAATTTTGGAGCGAGCCAGGGCAGACCCAGTTGGTGATCCGCCAAGACATCGACGAGTCGATGCGTGGTGGCCTAAGCGTGCGGACGATCATGGTGCATGAAAACCGTGCCTACCTGCGTCAAGATCTCATCGACGTGCCGTGGACTAACAAGGAGCTGCACATTCAATGGGAGCGTTTTGTTTCCAAACTGCAACCTGGGCAACAAGAGCGGTGGACCGCGACCATCAGCGGGGCAGACCAGGAACCGGCACTCGCCGAACTGGTTGCCACGTTGTACGACGGCTCGCTGGATGCATTTTTGCCGCATAACTTTCCCGCTGGATTCCATACGTTTCGTCAAGAGCGCAGTTCCGCCGCGTCCCAATTTGCCAACGGTTGGCGAGACCTACGGACGATTTTCCAAGATTGGCAACTGGACCAGCGTGACGGTTCGTTGACCTACCCGCTCCTGCTGCGGCAGATCGTTGCGAACTTGTATGGTTACGAATTCTTTTCAAGGCGAAAGTTGGGCGGGGGAATTGCCGAGGCGCGGACCCCCCTGCCCCGTGGTGAATTCGGTGAAGCAATTGCCGAGCCGATGATGGCGCAATCGTTAGCGTTCGATTCCGTGGCGGCGGAACCGCAAGCCGCTGGCGAGGCCCCGATGCCAGAGGAAGCGGCGACGACCGACGGGGGCGATGGTCAGGATAAGCCAAGACGGCCGACGCCCATTGACCTGGATACGGTTTCGGCGCGCAGGAACCTGGAAGAAACTGCGTTCTTCTTTCCGCACCTGAAAACCAATTCCGATGGCAGTTTGGAGTTGGAGTTCCAGATGCCCGAGGCTTTAACCACGTGGCGATTTCTTGGCTTCGCCCATGACCAAAAATTGCGCAGCGGTCTGCTGACCGATACGGTCGTGACGGCAAAGGATCTGATGATCCAACCTAACCCCCCACGTTTCGTCCGTGAAGGAGACCAGTTGGAATTCACGATCCGGGTCAGCAATCAGTCACCCACCATCCAAAGTGGTGTGGTACGGTTGAACTTCAACGATGCCAGGACCGGCGAAAATGTTGATTCCGAATTAAGCAACCAGCAGGTCGACCAGGAATTCAGCATTCGCAGTGGCCAGTCGCAAACGTTGTCCTGGTCCCTTACGGTTCCCGATGGACAGAGCGTCTTGACCTACAAAGCCGTGGGATCGACGGGACGGTTGTCGGATGGTGAAGAAGGCTTCCTGCCGGTTCTGTCACGCAAGGTGTTGGTCAGCGAGTCGCTGCCGCTGCCGATTCGCGGGGTGACCACCAAGGATTTTCGATTTGAAAAACTATTGCAATCGGGTGACTCCGATAGTTTGCGGCATAAGCTGCTGACGGTGCAAATGGTATCGCAGCCGGCATGGTACGCTGTGATGGCGTTACCTTACCTGATGGAGTACCCGCATCAATGCTCCGAACAAACCTTCAATCGGCTGTACGCCAATCTGCTGTCCCAAACGATCGCCAATTCAGACCCCAAGGTGAAGCGAATCTTTCAGCAATGGCGCAACACACCCACGCTGGACAGCCCGTTGGAACAGAACCAGGAGCTGAAGTCGGTGCTGCTGGAGGAAACTCCGTGGCTGCGTCAGGGACGCAGCGAAAGTGAGTCCCGGCGCAATGTTGGGATCCTGTTCGATGAAAATCGGTTGCGTGACGAAACGGCTCGCGCTTGGCAGGAACTGGCCCAAATGCAAGGCGATGACGGCATGTGGCCGTGGTTTCCTGGAGGGCGTAAGAATGAGTTTATTAGCCTGTACATTACCACCGGTTTTGGCCGGTTGCGGCACCTGGGAGCCGAAATTGACGTCCGTCCTGCGGTTGCCGCTTTGACAGGACTGGACGAATGGTCCCACGAAATCTACCAGCGCACCAATAAACAGGAGAAAATGACCTTAACCCGCACGCTTGCGCTGTACCTGTATGGTCGCAGTTTCTTTCTGACCGACCAACCCGTTGCGGACCAGCATCTTGAGGCGTTTCAGTATTGGCGGAAGCAGGCCCAACAACATTGGCTGCAACTTGCCGATCGACAATCGCAAGCCCATTTAGCGATTGCGCTCCATCGCATGGGTGATGCCCAAACGGCTCATCAAATCGTGGATTCGATCCGTCAACGCAGCGTGTCGGATGACGAATTGGGCATGTTTTGGCGAGATCAAGAAAGGTCGTGGTGGTGGTATCACGCACCGATCGAAACCCAGGCGGTCATGATCGAAGCCTTTGACGAAGTCGCTGGCGACCTGGATGCGGTCGAAGCCTGTAAGGTCTGGTTGCTAAAACAAAAACAAACGCAGGCTTGGAATTCCACGAAGGCCACTGCCGATGCGGTTTACGCGCTTCTGCTGCGCGGTGAAAACCTGCTATCTTCGGATGCTTTGGTGGAGGTCAGTCTGGGAGGCCAAACACTGCAGCCCGAAGATGTCGAAGCGGGGACGGGTTTTTACCAACAGCAATTCCACAGTGGCGAAATCCATCCCCAACAAGGTCAAATCACGCTGAAGAAAAGCGATCCGGGGATCGCCTGGGGAAGTATCCATTGGCAATACTTAGAAGATATCGCTAAGGTAACGCCACATGATGCGACCCCGCTGCAGTTGACCAAACGACTATTTGTCAAACGCAACACCCCGGAAGGGCCTCAATTGCAGGCGGTTGTCGGACCGGTGCAAGTTGGCGATGAACTGGTGGTGCGAATCACGCTGCGAAGTGATCGTGATATGGAATTCCTCCACCTGAAGGATCATCGCGGCAGCGGAACCGAACCTGTAGACGTTTTGTCTCGTTATCGTTTTCAAGATGGACTGGGCTATTACCAGTCAACGCGGGATACCGCCAGCCATTTCTTTATCGACTATCTTCCCAAGGGGACCTACGTCTTCGAATACTCAACACGCGTCCAATTGCGGGGTAATTACCAAACGGGGTTTGCGGCTGTTCAATGCATGTATGCTCCGGAATTCAACAGCCATTCAGAAAGCCTGCCGTTGGTCGTGCAATAGTTTTATCGCAGGCAATACGGACCCCTGAGCTCGGCTAACCAGTGTTGCAGCTCTCCCAGCCCCGTTCTTCCTGCCGTGCGGGGCGAAACCGCAGGAGCGGAACCAGGACAAGTTTTGACACCATGCAAATGACAGCCACACTCCTGCCGCAAGATGGTTTTCCCGATTCAGTTGACCCCGCGAAAACGACCGCCGTGGTCATTGATGTTTTGCGTGCCACGTCGGTGATAGCTACGGCAATCGCCAACGGCGCGACGAAAATCGTAACGACGGAAACGATCTCCGAAGCGCATCAGATCGCATTGGTGGCCGAAAAGCCGCTGCTGTGTGGCGAACGTCATTGCCAACGCATCGAAGGCTTTGAACTGGGCAATTCCCCTGCGGAATACGACCGTTCGACCGTCTCCGGTCGTACGTTGGTGATGACCACCACCAATGGCACCCGCGCACTCGCGGCGGCCAATGCGTTTGCACGCGTCCTAACCGCTTCGTTCCTGCACCTCCAGTCGGTGATCGAATCGCTCGCCGGCCAAGCAAAGGTGCATCTAATTTGTGCGGGAACCGATGGTCAAGTGACCGAAGAGGATGCACTATTGGCTGGTGCCCTGATTGAACGATGTCGGAAGCGTTATGGGGCCACGCTGCACAACAGCGGCGCACGTGCGGCGTTATCGATGTGGCAGGCAGCAACGATTTCGCCCGCGGCGGGCGAAATCCCAGAGATCATCCAAGCGTTGCTGGATTCCCTGGGGGGAAGGAATTTACAGGCTGCCGGCCATGTGCAGGATATTTACCTCTGCGGGCAGCAAGATACACTGAGCGTCAATGTCCAACGAGTCGCGAGCAGCCCGACCACTCTAGCAGGGTTTGCTGGCCCCCTGTAGCCATGGTGCTTCTGATGCAACCCATCGACAACCATCCTTTCGGTTTAAATGGCCGGACCGCGCTGATCACCGGCGGCACGCAAGGTGTCGGTGCGGCAATCGCGAAATCGATTGCCGCGGCTGGGGCCGACGTCATCCTGCATGGGCTGACGGTCGATCAACATGCCTTGGCCTCGCAGGCCGCATGCCGAACGTATGGAGTTCGCTGCGAAGTGCTCGCGATCGATTTATCGCTGCCTCAGCCTGAGGTGACACAACAGTTGCTGCAAGCGATTGACACGCTGGGGTGGCAGGTTGACCTGCTGGTCAATAACGCGGGAACCTACATTGACCAGCCGTTTTTAGAGATGGATCCCGAACGATTCGAGAAAACGATGCGAATCAATGTCGCATCGGGATATTACCTGACACAGGCTTTTGCGCGGCGCTGGGTGCGGGAAAAGGTCGACGGGCGCGTGTTATTTACGGGGTCGATCAATGGAATCCTGGCCGAAGCCGATCACGTCGCCTATGACTGTAGCAAGGGAGCGGTGGCGGCGATGGTTCGCTCCCTATGCGTGGCGCTTGCACCCCGAGGGATTCGCGTCAACTCCTTGGCCCCTGGTTTGGTACGCACACCACTGACCAACGTGGTCATTGATGACCCGGCATTTGATGACTGGATGTCATTGCACACCCCTACAGGTAAAGTGCCCGATTCCGCTGTGTGCGGTCCTCCTGCAGTATTCTTACTTAGCGATGCCGCCGCCCATATCCACGGGCAGACCCTGTTAGTCGACGGCGGAATGAGTGTCTGGCAGCAACCCGATCTGCCACAGCGATGGCGGGACAGCATGCCAGCAAGCAACGACGGATAGTTCCGATCGGATTCTATGGCGTAATGACTTGTTCTGGGTCGGTTAATTTCTGCTGGGCAGATTTCAGGAATTGCAACGCTGCCAAGGGCGTCAACTGATCCAGGTCCAGAACACGTAGTTCGTCCAGTAAAGGATGATCCGCGAACCCGAACAAGGTTAGTTGCAGCGGTTTGCGGTGTTTGTCGTCGTGCCTCGGGGCGATCGCGGGCCGGTCAAACTGGTCACGATCGTTCGCTTCCAGTTGGGCCAGAATGTCTTTGGCACGTTCGTTGACCGCCGCAGGAATTCCTGCCAAGCGGGCGACATGGATGCCGTAGCTTTTGTCGGCACCGCCAGCAATGATGCGATGCAGGAAGACGACTGAGTCCTCCCATTCACGCACCGCCACGTTGTAATTGGCCACACGCGGCAAGCTGTCAGCCAACTCCGTCAGTTCGTGGTAGTGCGTGGCGAACAACGTTCGCGCCCCGATCTGTTCGTGCAGGTATTCGGTGATCGCCCATGCTAACGATAAACCATCGTAGGTACTGGTACCACGACCGATTTCGTCCAGAATGACCAAACTGCGCTCAGTCGCGGTGTTCAGAATCCGAGCCGTTTCGACCATCTCCACCATGAAGGTGCTTTGACCGCGACTTAGTTCATCGCTGGCACCAACGCGAGCAAAGATCCGGTCCGCGATTCCGATGACGGCCCGCTGGGCAGGAACGAACGAACCTGCCTGAGCCAATAGCGTCAGTAGTGCTACCTGGCGGATGTAGGTGCTTTTACCCGCCATGTTTGGACCCGTAATCAGCAGAACCATGCCATGTTCTGGCGAGATCTGGCTGTCGTTGGGAACGAATTCTCCCTGAGGCAAAGTAATGTCCAGCACTGGATGTCGGCCTTCGACAATTTCCAGCGCGGAATCCTGCGTCAACGTCGGACGGACCCAATTTCGCTGCGCGGCTAATTCCGCCAGTGATGCCAACACATCCAGTAACGCCAGTGCGGAAGCAATTGTTTGTAAATACTTCAACGCATCATGCGTCATCGTCCGCAATTCATGGAAAATGGCTTGTTCGCGGGCCTGAGCCTGTTCGTCGGCGGCCAGGACCTTTTCTTCGTATTCCTTGAGCTCGGGTGTAATATAACGTTCTGCATTTTTGAGGGTCTGTTTACGAATGTAGGATGCGGGAACCTTTGCTTGGTGTGCCGCACTGACCTCCAGGTAATACCCGAACACTCGATTGAAACCCACTTTCAGATTCGCAATGCCCGTCTGCTCGATTTGCTGGGCTTGGTAGCTGGCAATCCATTGTTTGCCCCCTGAGGCCAATGCCCGCAAATCATCCAAGCGGGCATCAAAACCCGGGCGGATAAAATTACCGTCGGCCGCAGAAAGGGGACACTCCTCTGTCAACGCCGACTCCAGCGTGCTGCGCAGTTCGGGACAGAGGTGCAAATCAGCTTCCACCTGCTGCAGCAAGACGGCTTTGCGGGCGGTTAACTTGGCCTTCAGTGGCGGCAGGCCGGCCAGCGTTCGCGCGACCTGTTGCAGATCGCGCGGGCCCGTCCGAGCCGTGGCGACACGCCCCAGCAAACGGCTAAGGTCAAAGGTTTGCCCAAGGATCTTCCGTACGGCGGTACGGAGTGTGGTTTCGCGAAACAGTTCCTCGACCGCATCCAAACGACTTTCGATCGCCAACCGATCCACCAGCGGCGCGGAAACCCAATCGGCCAGTAGTCGGGCGCCCATCGAGGTCTGGGTTTGGTCGATGACATCCAGCAGTGAACCCTCTCGCGAGGCGGTTCGCAACGTCCGTGTCAGTTCCAAGGAACGGCGGGTGGAGGCATCGATCTGGACAACTTGGCTGCGTCGGTATGCGGTCAACGAATCAAAGTGGCTTAGCCCGCCCGGTTGTGTTTCCTCCAGATAGGCCAGCAGAGCTCCGGCGGCTCGGATTGCCGCTTGATCGTCCTGGCCACGGTCGTCATTCGTAAAAAAGCCGAAACCCTCCAGGTTGTGGACCTGCAGCAAGCGACACAAGGTTTGCGTAGCGGTATCGGCTGCAAAGGTCCAGGCCGGACGCATCGTCGCCACCCACGGCGCGGTTGAATCATGGGAAACTCGCGCGTCATCCTCGCGATACAACACCTCGGCAGGCCCGATCCGCTCCAATTCGTCTTCCAAGCGAGCCTCCGGGAAAACCCCCGCTTCAAATCGACCGCTAGCCAGTTCCGCCCAAGCAATGCCGACGATTGCGGCGGATTCCTGGCGGCTTTTGCCCGTCGGGGCGAATACACACGCCAGGTAGTTGGCTTGGCGAGGATCCAACAATTCATCGTCGGTCAGCGTGCCCGCGGAGACAATTCGCGTGATTTCACGACGTACCAATCCCTTGGCCTGTTTGGGATCTTCCATTTGTTCGCAGACCGCCGCACGGTATCCCGCCGCAATCAGCTTCCGCAGATAACTATCCAGTTGATGGTGGGGAAACCCGGCCATCGCGGTGGGGTTTTCGCTGTCCTTGTCGCGACTGGTCAAAGTCAAACCCAGCACGCGAGCGGCAACCTTCGCATCGTCGTGAAACAATTCGTAAAAATCCCCCATGCGAAACAGCAGCAACGCATCGCCGCAGGCCTGTTTTGCATCGTGGTATTGGCGCATCATTGGTGTGGTCATGGCCAATATGCTACCGATCGACCAAGCCAGCGACCAGTCGTTTTGGCCGCTTGGATCGGTAATGTCAAAGTTGTTGGTTGGGTCGTGCAAGCGAATGCAAATGGAACAAGTGCGCGCGCTCGTCGACTCGCCACGGTTATTCGTGTTAATTTCGCGCACGAACCGCTATGATAGTGGGTGCAGTCGGATTGCCGTGTTCAGGTGGTTGCGATTGCCAGTTTCCAATTTTTGGCGCAGTTAGGATTGACATAAACGTGAACACCTCCCTGCTTTCACCACCGGTAGCCCTCAGGCCGCACTTTACTTACGCCAGCGGCAGTCAGCCTTTGCCACGTTACACGATCCGGCGTGGGGTTGGACTGGGGGGATTTGGCGAAGTCTATTTTGCGATCAGCGAAGCGGGCAAGGAAGTTGCGTTGAAGCGGATTCAACGCAACCTGGAAGTCGAACTGCGGGGGATGTCGCACTGCCTGAACCTGAAACATCCCAACTTGATTGATTTGTACGACATTTGCCGCGATGTACATGATCAGCCATGGGTGATCATGGAGTATGTCGCGGGGCCAAGCCTTCGTGAGCGGTTGGATGGCCAACCCGAGGGGTTGCCCGAAGCGGAGGTCCGTCGCCTGTTTGCTGGAATCGCTGCAGGGGTCGCCTATTTACATGCCGCTGGCGTGGTCCATCGCGACATTAAACCAGGGAATATTTTTGATGACGGCGGAATCGTCAAAGTCGGCGACTACGGGCTGAGCAAATTTATTTCTTGCTCGCAGCGCGGCGGGCACACCCAAAGTGTGGGGACCGTCCACTACATGGCTCCCGAGGTTGGACGAGGGCAATATGGACGGGAGATTGACATCTATGCGATGGGCGTCGTGTTGTTTGAACTGCTGACCGGTCGGGTGCCTTTTGACGGAGAAAGCAGTCAGGAAATCATCATGAAACACCTGACCGCGATTCCTGACCTGTCCGATGTACCCGCGTCCTACCGCAACGTCATCGCGTGGGCATTGCAGAAGAGACCGGACCGCCGACCCGCGACGGTTGCGGAACTGGTCCAGCCCCTGGGAATCGAAATCGATAGCTACGGGATGGCGCGATTGGTTGATCTCCCGACAACACCGCTCCCACCGCCAGCTTCACAAGTGGAGCGGGCGGCCGATGTCCAACATGAAGCTTCGGCAACCGCCACCTGGCAGGTTCGTCGCGATGAGGAGCCGTTGGCCCGGGCGGTCCGCAGGACGTTGATCGATTTTGCTCAGTGGTGGAAAAGTCTGGAGGCGTATCCAGGAACACGCTTGGCGATCACGATCATCGCGATTGCGTTCCTGCTGCTCAATACGGGTTGGCTGATGCCGCTTTTAATCTGTGCAGCCTTTGTGTACGTGCCGTATTATGTCGTGCGGCAAATGGTGCTGGGGGTGATTCGACAGCCATCGTACGCGGAGGCGTACAAACTATCCGTCGCTCGACAAACCGCGCCGATACCATTGACCGCGGCACAGTGGCGTCAACAGAAGCGAATAGGCTTGGCCAGTAAAAGTTCCTGGGAACGGTTGTCGGAACTAAGTGGTTCGCTGACCAGCGCCACGGTGGCCACGTTTTTGCTGACGTTCGCGGTTGCGGCGATTGGGCTTCGCGACACCGAACTGTTGGCGACCGCGATGGCTCCGTACGCAATGCTGGCGATAACGGTTTTGGTCGGTGCGTGGCTGTTGCTGGGCCTTGGCAAACTGTGGGAGCGGGGCAACAGCGACGCGGTTTCCCGACGTGTGGTCCTGGCAGGTGTTGGGGCTTTGATTGGTTGCCTTGCCTACGCCTTGCAGGGTTTTCTATTCCTGGACCAAAGCGCTGCCACGGAAGGGAGTCACCTGATCGAAAGGTTGCCTAGGAATTTCTACGCCAACAATGGAACCCCGTATGCCCTAACGATGATGGCGCACTTTGCACTGTTGTTAGGTTTGGTCGGCTGGTGGAAGAACACCGATCCTGTGCGCAAAAAGCGAGTCAGCGTGTGGGCGATTGTGGTTGCCGTCATCGTTCAGTGGGGGATCGGGCAATTCCTGCCGCTGCCACAGCCATGGGGATTATTGATTGCTGGCGGTTTGGCCGTGGTTGTTCAACTTGCGGCTCCATGGGAAAATCCGCAACAACGCTTCCGTACGGTTCCGGGGGAATGATCATGCCGCGAACTCGGGTTATTGGGAACGATCGGGCAGGGACGGTGTGGCAACTAGCGGTGGTCACCCTGATTGTCACATGGCAACTTACCAGCGGTTGGGCTGCGGGCGCGATCACCGACCTTTCGGTTGCCCCGTTGCAGCAAACCGTTTTTCCGGATGACCGGCCGCATTGGATCGAAGCGGAACCCGATCTGACGGGACAGGTACATCATTGGCCGGTGGTCTCCTCCCCCGCGTTGACACCGGAGGCCAGCCAGCAGAACCTGGAGGTGCAGTCGCTGGTTGCGGTCGAAGCCTACCTGGAACAGCACCTAGCGGGGTACAGCGTCGATCGCCACGGAGCTTTGTTTGACCAGGAATATGTCCAACGCCACCTCCTGGACGGCGACCAGCACTATCACGGTATGGTAACCACCAGTAGCGGTCCGATGCATGAGCATGCGGTCCAACTGCGATTCGATCCTGATTTTCGTCGAGAAGCGGAAGCCCGGTTCCAGAATATCGAACTGGAGGCGAGATTGGCGATACTGGCCGTACTGGGGGGGGGCAGCCTGGCCGCGCTGTTAGGCGTCAGCACACTGCTGAAAATGGTCGCCCGCGTCCGTCGTCTTCGGCCTGTCAACCGCACGATTCGGACGGAGCCAGCGCTTTGACCGCGTTTTGCTGGTCGTGGGATCGTGTTTTGATCCAGTGCAGCAGGCTGCGACGGAGTTTCTGGACAGAAGCCAAACCGCGACCCGTGAAACCTGGCGAGAAAAGCAGGGATCGTCGCAGGTCAACACGCACGGCGCGCCAGTCGGATTTGTAGCGTTCGTCACCGCGAAGGAAGTCAAAATACCTTTGCCCGCGTTCAATGCAGTTGCTGATTGTAGCCGCATTGACCAAGTGTCCTGGATTCAGATGCAGCCAATCGGTATCAATCCCGGATTGATAGACATAAGTCGTGTCTCCCGAATCAAAGACCAAAAGCACTCCGAGGGTCTGTTGACTTGCACGAACAACCGACAGCCACGCAGAGCCCTGAACCGCCAATTCGATGACCGCGTTTTTCAGAAAACGTTCGTAATCGGAATTCGCGAAACATCCAGTTTGCCCCAGTAACTGACGCCGCTTCTGATGAAGCCGTACAAACTTTGGCCACTCCCGCTCGATTTCCGCAGCGGTTCGATATACCTCATGCTGCAGTTTTCCGCTGCCCAGCATTTTCAAGGCACACCGCGCCTTCCGCCGCTGGGATTTGCCTAACCTCATTTCGTAGTCATGCCACGTGTTGGGCAATTCCAAACACCAGGCCCCCTGGATCGGTACGCTGTCCAGCGACCAGCCCGCAGCGCACAAGGTTCGAAAAAATGCTTGCCATTGAATGCTGTCAGCGCGATGCCCGTCAACTTCAATGACGGCCAAACCGCCCAGGGATCTTCTCGGTTGCCGGTGCAGCCACCGGGCGGTCGCCACTCCGACCTGCCGCTCCGTGTCGGGCTGACACGGGATTTGTACGTAGTCATTGCAGATCGCACCACTACCGACCAAACGCCAACAGGCGAGCGTTTGTTGAAGCTGCCGAAACCAAACGGACCTCCCTAGCAAACGCCCGTCTTCATCGCAGACCACTGCCGGACGCAAGCTGCTTGGGTCGACGCCCGGCTGAACACGATGGTAGTGCTCCCAAGCGTTGCGAGACCAGATCGGCGACCGCATAAAACTGTCGCATGGCAAACCCGCCCAAGCCTGCTGGTTCGAAACGATTTCAGCGGTCGCTTGCTCTCGAACACTCAGGCTAGCAGTCGATGCCAAGGTCATGCCGCATTTCCTTGAGGGACGATCGTGAGCTTAATCATTCTTGCTGACATCGGTGACTGCGATCAGGAAGTCAAGAGGCTTGCGATTCCAGCGGCCGCAAGGGGCGTCACCGGACTCTCTGCGGGAAGCGTAGTTCATTTTTCGCTTGCGGAGCCCGGATTATCGCCAAGGGGAGCTCGGAATTGTGCGGATTGTGACCTGCCCGCCCAACGCCAGTCGTTAGAACCATCAAACCTGGAAATGGCAGACCCTGTTTTCAAACGTCAGCTAGGCGTCGCGGCACGTAATTCCGCAAGAAACTGTGGCTTTGCACCAGCGAGGCTTTGCGGAGCTGAAGTGTTGACTCATAGGCACGGTCTTCCACCTCGACACAGACCGGTCCGTGGTACCCCGAATCGGTCAACGCCCCGAAAAAAGCCCCCAGTGGACGTCGCCCAGTCCGGGTAGTTTGGGAGAATGATAATCGTTGGGATGCCCCATGATGCCCACCTGGTTCAACCGCTGGCGGTCGATCCGTACGTCTTTGGCATGCACGTGAAAAAAACGATTCGAGAACTCCGCGATCGGAGTCACATAATCAATCTGCAGCCAAACCAAGTGAGAAGGATCGTAGTTCAGCCCGAAGTTCTCACAGTCGGCAGCCAACTGAAAAACTTCGCCCAGTGACAGATCGCCAACGATGGCGCTGGTAAAGCCCAATTGCATGGTCTCATTCTCCGCTGATAGGTTGGGGAATCGTTCCGCTTGAACATCAATCCGGGTGATCCGCGGCAAGCTGGACCAGCTGCAATGTCTAGTCCGTCGTCATTACCAGCGGCTTTTCGCACAACGCGTGTTTTCCTGCCAGAAGGGCTGCGCGAACGAACTCAAAATGACTGTTGTTGCGCGTGGTGACATGGACCGTATCGACCGACGACGACGCCAAAACCTCCGCATAGCTGGCAAAGGGATCGATCCCCTGGGCCGCAGCCAAAGCATGGGTCTTTTCTGGGGAGGAGCCCAACAGGCCCGCCACGGGGATCGCCAAGCGACAGAGCGTCTCCCAATGCACCCAAGCCATAAAGCCAGTATTAATCATCGCGCTGCCCAGCGTCTGCCGTTGGTCGTTGATTCGCTTGTGCTCAAGAAGCTATCCTGCAGTGGGCCAAGATTTCTTCTCCCGTGCAGCGGTAACCGACGAAGAACGGTCCAAATTCCGCGTAAACCGCGCTGGCCTCGTCAAACCGCATTTTGTAAACGATCTCCCGCAAGTATTCCGGGTTTCTGCCCCACAAGGTTACCATCCATTCCCAGTCATCCAGGCCAACCCCGACAGTAATCACTTGGCTAACTCGACCAGCAAACGCAATTCCGCTACGCGCATGTTCGGCCATCAGTTGATTGCGTCGGGAGAAGGGTTCGGTAAACCAGTTGGCTCCCACCACTCGGCTTTTGTTCATCGGATAAAAACAAGCGGCGGGCCAATCGGGAAAGTCGGGCGACAACCGCTGGCGATTCATCATGGGTAGACGCTGTTCGTAAGCGTTGACTTTGGCAGCCAGCGTTGCGGAATCCTCGGATTCACCCTCGGCCAGCAAGCGAGCTTTGTATTGCTGGACATCGGGGACATACTCACTGACCTCGCTCATGGAGACGAACGACCAAGTCGGTTCAATCGCACTACCCAACGGTCCTGCAAGTACCGCCTGATGGATGGCATCAATTTTCAGCGGATCTGGATCCATGATCATCGCGATCCAGTCGGCACGATGACCACTGGTCAAATAGGTTTGCATCCGTGCAGGCCGCAGCGATTGGTCGGGATTCCATGCCGCCGTGAACGCCTCGCATCCCGCACGAATCTGGTCGGCCGACAATTGCTGGATTCTGGCGCGATCGAATCGATAGCAAAAATGCGAACAATGCCAGCCACGACGGGGAACACGGGATGGCTCCGGAAGGGGAGCGATTGGGGGACGTCCGCTCATTGACTGCTCGGAAGGTGTTACGGAATGAAATTTCGAGACTGCATCTTATCGGAAAAGTCACGGGCGTTGCAGAGCCCCAATCGGCGCCCCTGGGCTGGTCGTCGTTTCCTGCCGCAGTCGGAGCATTTCGTCTGACCACTACCGAAAACCTTGAAGACAGCCTAGGCTACACCAAAGCTGCAAAGATATTTTCGCGGTATTCTCTCCGAACCGGTCAAAAACCATTTCGGCACTTGCTTTGCCTCCTCCACCACGGAACGAATTGCGGAAAAGCGAGGCAAAGCAGTGCAGGCAATAGCACAAACCCGAACGATGCAACCTTTTGATTTCCAACTCAGGCCGCGAATCATTTTTGGCGAAGGGGTCGTTGCCCGCTTAGGTGAATTGGCCAGGCAGATCGGTGGTAAGCGAGCCTTGCTGGTGTCCGATTCGGGAGTCGTCGATGCGGGACATTTCGACACTGGGCGTCGCTACCTGGAATCGGCGGGGTTGCAGGTTGAATCCTTTCATGATTTTCAGGAGAATCCCGATACCAACATGGTGCAAGCGGGCGTTGCCGTGGCAAGGCGTTTTCAGCCCGACATCTTGATCGGCTTGGGGGGTGGCAGCAGTATCGATTGCTGCAAAGGAATCAATTTCGTCTATTCGTGCGGCGGTGCAATGCGCGACTACCGGGGGGTTGGCAAAGCGACCGCAGACATGCTGCCAATGATTGCGGTCCCCACGACGGCTGGCACGGGCAGCGAGTCGCAATCGTTTGCATTGATCAGCGACGCGGACTCGCATGTGAAAATGGCGTGTGGCGATCCACGGGCCGCATGTCGCGTGGCATTGCTGGACCCCATCCTGACGATCACCCAACCAGGGACGGTTACCGCACTGACCGGCATCGATGCGCTGTCCCATGCGGTGGAAACCTATGTCACCAAGCCTCGCAATGCAATCTCCGTAACATTCAGTCGTCGCGCCTTCGGCTTGCTGGCAATGGGCTTTCCGAAGGTACTGCGAGAACCCGATAACCTGGAGGCCCGGTCTCGGATGCAGATCGGGGCGTGCCTGGCGGGTTTGGCAATTGAAACTTCCATGCTAGGTGCGGCACATGCCCTCGGCAATCCACTGACGGCCAGGTTCAATGTCGTGCATGGCCAAGCCGTGGGGGTAATGCTACCCCATGTCGTTCGCCTGAACGGTCAACGATTTGCCAACTGGTACGCTGAATTATTAAGCGAAATTGAACCTGTGATCGCACCCGAGCAAGCACCGCAGCGGATGGCGGATCTGCTGACGGACTATTTGCGGCAAGCCAAGCTGGCAACCGATCTGGCTTCGCTGTCGGTTCCTGAAAGCGCCTTCGACCAGTTGGTCGAAGATGCTGGCGAGCAGTGGACGGGGACGTTTAACCCGGTCGAATTGAACCCAACGACCCTTCGGGGATTGTACGCCGCAGCGCTCCACGATCGCGACGTTCCCTAACATAACGCGATCCAAGGAAGCCACGACCTTCACGCCCCGTCAGCCGCGCAGCAGATAAGGAACTTCCCAGCCCTCCGGGCCGCCGCTCCCAGCGACTCCCGCAGCACAGGGCTGGGCGAGGTGGAATTTGAATCTGCCGCTCATCTGATAGGTAGGAGGCAGGCGTCATTCTGCCGCCGTCGTCTCCGCGAACCGGCTGTCGCCTTGCGTCGCTTGTGGCTCTGCAGGATTGAATTCACCCACGCTGATGCTGCGGGGAGTATCGACTT
>SLFV01000498.1 GCA_007124075.1 Roseimaritima sp. | reverse complement strand
TTACCCTGGAAAGCCTCAAAATCGACAAATCTTCTCCTGGGTCTCTTATCGGAAGCAAACTGGTACACTGAGCGGAGGGCAACACGGCGGCTGGAGGCGGGCCCCTTTTGTGGCTCAGGAGGCACCAAACAAAAACATCAGGTGAGGGTTGTGGGGTTCGCCCCCCGTCTGGCCGCCCAGGTTTCAATGGACCAGCCCCCGTGATCAATTAGCTGCTAACCCCAACAAAGCGAATCAGCACGCATGGCACATAAACAGCAGGCATACACCACGCCCGTCCGAACCAGGTTCACTCGGCTGGGGTTCCACCTGGGGTTCATCGCCGGTTTCGCCGTCCTGGGGGGGGCATTGCGAGGTTTCAATCTGCTGTTGATCGTCGCGGGCGTGTTGGTGGGGCTATTGATTGTGCAGTGGCGTTTGGCCCGGCAGATGATCGCTGGTATGCATTTGCAACGTGAACCGTTCGGCGACACGTTCGCCGAAATCCCTTTTACGATCCGCTTCACCGTCGCTAACCGTTGCCGCTGGCTGCCGGGTTGGTTGATCGTGATCGATGATTCCATCGGCGCAAATTCCAGTGATTCCGCACGTCAGCCAGCTAAAGCTTCCTGCGGGTTGGGCTGGATCCTGCCGGGCGAATCGCGGTCGACCCATTATCGCTGTCAGATCGAACGTCGTGGCGTTTACCGTCTGGGACCGCCTCGAATGTGGACCGGTTTTCCTTTTGGTTTGTCAACGGCCACGGTCCGCGGCACATCGCAAACCGATCTCATGTACGTTTACCCTCGGCCCGTTGCGCTACCAGCCCACTGGGATCGCCTGCTGGAATCGCGGGTAGGGGGATTGACGGCGACCGCGAAAAAATCAGGTACCAGCGAGGGTGATTTTTACGGCCTTCGTCAATGGCGTCACGGTGACAGTCGTCGCTGGGTCCACTGGCGAACCACCGCTCGTCTAAACACGTTGGCTGTGCGGCAGTTTGAACAATTGCAACGCTACAAGGTCTGCTTGATTTTGGACGCATGCAACCCCGCGGGGGGCATCTCCGCGACCGCGCAGAATACACCGAACCCGTTTGAACATGCGGTCGAACTGACCGCCGCATTATTGCGCAAGCTGACGACCGCGGCCGCCAATCGTGTGACCTTGGTGATTCAATCGGAGCAAGTCCAGCACGCCGTCGTGACCGGTCGGCGACAATCGATCCTCCAGGCGATGCGGTTGCTGGCAGCGGTTCAGCCAAGTCCTACCGTTGATCTAGGAAAAGCGGTTATGGCAGGCGCGGCTGCGTCGGGTGCCGAACAAACGTTCCTGATCGTCAGCCCACGACCGGCCGATCAGTCACGCTTGCAGGCCTTGCCCGGCAACCTCCTGTCACGTCGGCTTGACCTGCGTTGGTTGTGCGAGACACGATACGACGCAGACCAGCAGTTACAGGAGTTGGCAAGTTGAAACGCATCGAATTTTTGTTGAAGGTGCACTTTGCATTGTTGGCCGCGATGGGGGGCCTGACGCTTGGGTTTAGCGATTCCAGTGGATCGCTACCGGCGATCGCAATCCTTAGCACACTGATCGCGTTCCTGTTTGTTGACTGGCTGCAATTGTTTGCGCTGCCGCCGGTGCTGGGCTACGTCGCCATGGGGCTGATTGCGGCTTACAGCATCAGCGAATTCATTCCGCTGTCGCCCGCTAACGATCGCCATCTGATGGTTGTGGCGGAATTGTTGGTTCTCGTCCAGGCGGTGCTGATGCTGCAGCGCAAATCGAAACGCACCTTCGAGCAAATCGGTGTGTTTTGCTTGCTGGAAGTCATCGTCGCGGCGGTTTTCAATCATTCGCTCAGTTTCGTCCTGCTACTGATTCCACTGACACTGGTCGGGCTAAGCGCGTTGACCTTGCTACAGCTATTCTCGTCAGCGCTGCAAATGGCAGAAGGGCAGCCGATCGCCAGCCGCAAAGCCGCGGCCGCCAGCATCACGACGACTGGCGTTTGGATCAAAACCGAATCGCCGCACTCGGTAAATCATTTCGAAACGGTTGCTAGATTGCTGCCTTGGAACGCTCTGACAACACTGACGCCTGCCGTTTTACTGGTTGGCCTGGTGTTCTTTTATGCCATTCCCCGCACCCAACAGATGGGTCGGCCGCGGATCGGCTTGGCCCCGCAGGTCGGTTTTTCCAACGAGATCACCCTTCAGCAAATTGGCAAACTGCAGCAGAACAAACAGGTTGTCATGCGTCTTGCATTGCGTGACCAAGTAACCCAGCGCCCCTATGAACTAAAGGAACCGGTCTACCTGCGTGGCCAAGTTCTCAGTATGTACGATTTCACCGAAAAGTCAGGCCGCTGGCAAGTTAGCCACTTGCCATTGCCGATCCGCAGGCAACCCCTGCCGACGGAGTATTCACCGCGACGGGGCACCGATCATTTGTTTTTCGATCGTGTGGAAGCAACCATTGAACTGGAACCGTTGACTACCTCGACCGCATTTTCGATCGCCCCGTATTACGCAACCACACCGTTGGAACGAATCCGACATACGCCTGATTCTTGGTTGCTGGCCCGCGATGACGAACAGGAAGGATATGCCAGACAGTGGACCAGCTACCGTTTTGGCACCACCGCGTTTTATCACGGTCGACAAATTGCGTCGGTTCGTGCTTTGGCTGCAGGCGAAGAACGGTTGTTACGGATCCCCCGCTTGCGCCGAGAATATGTCCGTTGGCGACGACAGGACATGGAATTTGATCCCAAGGCGCTTCCGGAACTTACCCGTCTGGCCGATCAGGTTGTCGGTAATCTTCCTGCGGACGAGCGAAACCCGCGACGAATCGCCACGGCGCTTACGCGTTTCCTAACGGCCGAATCGGGTTTGCAATACACCTTGGACCTGAGCATGCGGGAGGACCCTGCGTTGGATCCAATCGAACAATTTTTGACGGTCCATCGACGTGGAAATTGCCAGTATTTCGCCACGGCCCTTGCGCTAATGCTCCGCAGTCAAAAGATTCCCGCTCGTTTGGTGGTCGGCTTTCGCACCGATGAATTCAGCCCCTACGGCCAGCAGTACATTGCACGACAACTTCACGCCCACGCCTGGGTCGAAGCCTTGCTGGACGAACGCGAAGTGCAGGACGAGCACTATCCCTACGGCCAGCCTCCCGATGGTCCCGTCTGGCTGCGACTGGATCCCACGCCTGCAGCGTTTGAACCTCCGCGAGAAGGCCAGATAACGCAGGTGTTCGACCACATGACCAACCTCTTCGAAAAACGTTTCCTTTTCATGGACGGAGCCCGTCAACGTCGTAACAGCGAAACGGAGGCAATTGACGAGGGAACTGGTGAGACCTTTTTTCGCAATTTGGTGCATGAGTTCCGGCAATGGGGTCGAAGCGGTTTTGGGGGCGGAGCTCTTGCAGGCAGGGAATGGTTTTCGTGGCCCGCAGCGGTGGTCGCGATCTTGATAACCACCACGATCCTTGGTTCGCTACGGCTGAATCGCCCGGTGTGGCGGTGGCAGCGAAAAGTCCGTTTCAACTCCGACGACAGTGGCGGTGACGGTCCGTTGACTTTTTTTGCGGAGCTGATGCAGTTGATGCGAAAAATGGGCTACCAACGCCAGACCAGCCAGACTCCGCGTGAATTTACGGCTGCGGTCGCCGATAGCTTGAACTGCCGCAACGCTGTCGACCTGAAGCCCGAACTGTCGCTGCTGACCCAGTTGTACTACGGCATCCGTTACGGACATGCTCCCACCGCGGCGGCCGATTCCCAGGCCGCAAAACATGCACTGAATCACGTCGCGGCAGCGGTTGAAAAACTGAAGCGGGAGAAAAATAAATCGCCATGATCGTGACGATTGATGGCCCTGCGGGCGCGGGTAAGAGCACGATCGCCAAAGGAGTCGCAAACCGTCTGGGCTTTGCGTTCCTGGACACGGGAGCCATGTACCGCTGTGTGACCTTGGCGGCCCTGGAAGCGGGAGCTGATTTTCAGGACGCAACAAGCTTGCATGCGATTGCGACCGATTGCCAGATTGAATTTTCTTTCGACAAGGTCTGGCTTAACCAGCAGGATGTCACCCAGGCTATTCGTACCCCGCAGGTCACCAAACACATTCGTTTCGTTGCCGATCACCCAGGAATTCGTTCCTGGCTGAATCAGCAACAACGCCGAATTGCGGCGGATCGCGATATCGTCACGGAGGGACGCGACCAAGGAACCGAAGTCTTTCCGGAAGCCGAATGCAAGGTTTTTCTGACCGCCTCGATCGAAGAACGTGCCCGGAGACGGCAACGGCAGCTAGCCCAATCAGGAACCGAGATTCCGCTGCAACAGTTGATTGCCGAGCAGAATGAGCGAGACCGAGGTGATCAACAGCGTCAGATGGGGCGTTTGCAACCCGCACCCGACGCCCAGTTGTTGTTCACCGACGGAATGACCCCCGAACAGGTCATCCAGCAGATTTGCCACTGGGCCGCGGATCGTTAAAACTTTGACGAACCGGCGGACGGACCATGCGGGGCAAACTTTTCAGGCCATGCCCCCGCAAACCGGTGCCCCCAAAAAACGCGATTCGGGGCGCTCCGCACTCTACCGCCCAAGGAACTGCGTGGCAGCGAAGGTCGACCAAGATGAAGCTGTTTACCAACCGGTCCCGAATGACGATTTCCGCCTCACAGACTGTTGCGCCGAACCCAAAATATTTTTAGCACCGCCCGTTGTCAAAAATGCAAGT
>SLFV01000304.1 GCA_007124075.1 Roseimaritima sp. | reverse complement strand
TGGGGTCCTCGTCGGAGGGTTTTCGGGGAAAAACCCTCCATCAGACGAAAGACCGGGGTACGGGGTCAACTGGTACCGTTTGAGGCGCCAATCACTGGTACTGTTTGAGCGCAAACTGACACTTCAGAAATTACCACAAACGAAGCTTCTGCAGGCCTGTTGAAAACTGGTGCAGATTCACGAAACGCGAATGGGGCGTGGAAACCGCTGCAGCATAGTGAACCCCCGATGCTTCGCGATATCGACTCAAGGTTAAGAAGAGGGTATAGAACCGTACAGTCTTTCTCGACACCAGTGAAAATATTTTCCACTGCAACGGGCGAAGCGAGGATAGACGTGAACCTACCGCGTGACGATTAACGCAATTTCCTTTGAAATTGAGCTCGCTCTAAAGCCTGTGCCAACTCTGCGAGTTGTGGCGACTTTGGTTGCAATTTTTGACACTGCCGTAACTCTGCCTGCGCATCTGCGATGCGATCAAATGCCATGAGTTGTTTGATATACTCAATCCGCTGACTTAACCGAAACGGAAAGCGTTCCGCATAGGAAGCCAAGGTCGCTAAAATCAGCTCCGGGTTTTTCGTATCTTTGGCGTGTCGAAGTGCAATTAAAAGGTATCTTTCGACCAGTCTCGGGGAGCACTCAATCTGGACCGCCTGCAGGTACTGCTTGACAAGATACTTCCTGACTCGCGTCAGCTCATCGTCGGTTTGGTTTTGCCGGACTATTCGCAGCAAGAGTTCAGTTGCATCGATGGAAGGTTGCAGTCGCCCCACAATTTCATCGGCGGAGTAGAACACCAGTAGCAACTGAATGGTTTCAGACCGCTGCGAAGGATCCTTCTCTAGCGCCTGCTGCCAATGTTGATCTGCAGCCTGCTGGTCGCCTTGGGTATAAGCAAGTAACGCCATCCGGGTCCGAGGCCGCGCATCGGTTGGGCGTAGACGTAATGCGTGCTGCAGAAGCGGTTCCAATTCACTAAGAGGCGTCCCTTCCGCCAAAAATGCCTCGGCTAAAATAAGTGGGGCATTGGCGTCGATCGGGCACAACAAATGATTTTTTTTGGCAAAGTGTTTTCCTAGTGCCAATAATTTGCTTCGTTGTGACTCATTGTCGACGCGACTAGCAAGCAGCAGAGTGCTCTGTGCTAGACGACTGGTTGCCGATATATGGTTAGAATCGTTCGCTAAGGTACGTTTTAACATCAAAATCTGTTGTATCAGTTCAACCGTCTCCGGGGTACCTTCTCCAAGATCGCGTCGCATCCTAGCGTATTGATCCCAAGTGAGAGAAGCTTTCACACGAGGTAGCTGATCAATTCCTGAAAATACCAAAGCAAATATCAAACAGGCAACAAACACTGAAGACACCCGGAAAGACGGTGATCCGCACTGAACTCCATCGACGGATTCATTCGCGGATTCAAATAATTGATTATCCCTCAGTTCCGGAAACCGTGTAACACATGCCGCCAGCATGATGATGGGAACCGCACAAGCCGGAATATGCCACGGGAAATCAAAAAAGCAATGAAAGCAAGAAGCCCCGATTCCTGAAGTCAATGCGGCTAACACCGCCTTCTGCTGAAATTCCTGCGTGATCACCCAACTACGTGTGAGCGAAATACTAACACAAATAGCGAAGGCGACGCCTAAGCCTATGCCTACCATCCCCGCTTCGCTTAGTATTTGGCGAAAACTACTTTCCGCGTGTGTAAACGTAGTAGGGTAGAAGACTTTCAGGTATGGCAAATGAATGTGGCGATGTGAACCAATTCCGCTACCAAAAATAGGAAAATCCGACCACACCCCCCAATTGGCGAGCCATAAATCAACTCTGGCCTGGCAGTATTCTGGCATGGCAGCATAAACGACGCTCACAGAAATGCCGAAACACAGCAAATAAACGCTCCACGTCAGAACCGTCATCAAAGTGCGATTGGCACGCGGTAAGCATCGTCGGCAGAGCATAGCAACGGATACCAGCGCGACCCAATGCAAGGGAGCTAGCAAGATCAACATCGTCCCACCGCGCGATGGTGTCGCGAAGATGATCATTGCAACCAGCGCTAATGATAGACCACAAACCCACTCGAACGGCCCGAGCGTTCGGCGTGTATCATGCTTAATTTTTTTTAGGCTGCGAGAGACACCAAGGACAAAAAACGACAAACTTAGAACGGCTGCTATCATTAACAAGTTACATAAGTGATTTTCGTTTTGAAAAGGTCCGCGTGGAACCCCCCCAAGATCTCGAGTGGGATGATCGTACACCCAGAGGAAATTGCCGTTCCCAAACTGCAGTTGCAACAAGATGACGATCGCCATCAGGACCCCAGAGTAGACGAACCAACTTAAAGTCTGATTTAGCGACGCAATTGTTTGGATTCGTGCATGGAAGATAAGAAAGCACACGACATATGCGACGGCAAGTGGCAGGCAGGCTTTCGTTTCAGTGGGCAGCAAAGAAATCGTGTTGCCGAGACTGCTAGGTAGGTCACCGTCACCAACGGGCATCGCCAACGCGTGATAGCCGCTGCCAAGCGAGGCAACCCAAGTCTTCGGAAGGGGGCACGACTGCACGACCACCAGCAGAACGGCCAACAACAAGACAGTCCAGCGGATCCAGCCCAGACGCGGTGCCTGGCCTTGGAAGTGCAAAACGATTAGGCCCACACCTCCCGGAATCGCAATTAGGCTGTAAATCCAAGCCCCCACTTCGTGTCTACCCCCAAGTGCAAAGGGAGCAACAAACAGCCACAAAATGATCGAAAGATCAAGCAGTTGCCTTGCCAACCGTTCACCGAAGTTGGAGATTCGATCAAACGGGGAAAAGTCGAGAGTGGTTGTTACTGCGGGCATAGCCAGGTTAACCTGCTCGACGACGCGGGGCGCGCCGCAGACGGGTGGAGGTTGCCACGGAGGTGATCGGGGCAGCAAGATCTGGGATCATTGCCTGCTGCTGCTGAGTTGCCGGTCGCGGATGCGTCGACATTTGAATGGTCGCCTGCTGCAATTGCTCCTCGGCGGTCTGATCGCCGTATCCGTAACCGTAACCGTAACCGTAACCTTTGTCCCCCATTGCCGCTTGTGCCGCGTTGACCACCAAACCGAAGAGATTGATTCCGGCGTGTTCGATTTTATCGATGGCTCGCAAAACATGCTTGCGTGAATTCTTCTCCGGCCGCAGCACTAACACCAACCCGTCGACCAAGCGACTGGCCAGAATCACGTCATTGGCAACCAAAACGGGCGGACAGTCCAGAACAATCTGGTCGTAACGACTGGTCGCCCATTGCAATAACTCGCTGAAGCGTTCGCCTGCAAGCAATTCACCGGGATCGATAGGCCGGGGACCGGAGGGGATCAAGTGCAGATTAGGAACCTGCGTATCGATGACGTAATCCGCAATCGACTGGATGGCGATGTCCCCTGCGAGATACTGAGTCAAGCCGGCGACGGAGCGTAAATCGAATAGGTTGGTTAACCCTGGTTTACGGAGGTCCGCATCAATGATCAACGTGCGTTTGCCGGATTGCGCTAACGCGGTTGCCAGATTTGTACTGGTGGTCGTTTTCCCGTCTCCCGGCTCCGGGCTGGAGACGGAAATGAGCCGCGGTGCGTCGGCTTGCAGCAACAATCCCGAGCGTAATGTGCGAAACGCTTCGCTGACTCGAGATGCCGGTTCGGTGTGCGTAATAATGCCTTCGGCACCCATCCCTGCGGAGCCTTCGATTTTGTTGATCACCGCTAAAATTTTAGTGGCAGACTGCCTTTCGATATCATCGAGGTCAACGAATAGATCGTCGCGAATTTCTAAGATAAAAATGATGGCAGCACTAAACAAAATGGTTAGTAACACTCCTAGGGCGAGCGTTAACGCAAGTTTGGGAGATACTGGATTCGGCGAAGCCTTGGGTTGGCTGATCACCGCAATTCGAATCGTCCCGCGATCACTACCGAAATCAACTCCATGAATCTTTTCAATCAACGTGTCAAAGGAACGAGTCAACCGTTCGACCTCGCGTTGGACCAACAGCAATTCACTTAACTCGCCATTCATCGCAATCACCTGCTGCTCAATCTCCGCGTATTCTTTCCGCAACAGATCCTCATGGTTCTGGGCCTCGATCACTTTCTGGTCGACGAGTTTCCCCAAACGAGCAGCGAATTCTTCTCCCCCACGTCGGGTCGCTGCATCGCCTTGATTCAACTGGAAGTCCCCAAGGTATTGTTCGCTATCACGAATTTTTGCCGAAAGTTCCACAATTTTTGGATGTGCTTGCCCGTAGTGCGGTTGTAACCGATTCAAAGTCGCTCGGTCAGTTATCAGCCGCTCTTCCAACTGGTGGATTGAACGAATTTGTTCGGGAGAGACACCCAAGACCGCGGCGGTCAGCGATTGGGCTGCGGCTGGATCGACGGCTTGCATGTGTGGGCGGGGATCAAGGCCTTCTTGAATCGACTTGTTAACCACCGCAGCAATAGCCTGCAATTCGATCCGATGTTTTTGAGCATCGGTCAGGCTACTGTTTAGGCTTAACGCCCGCTGCATTGCGGGGTGATTGGTCACGCCCGAATCAGTAACCCCAAAAACTTTGGCACGATCGCGTAGCTGTGTTAGATACTCCTGCTGAGCAACCAGTCGCGATTCGACCTTATCCCGTTCTTGCTTCAATAACTCCAGCACCTCCAGCGATGTATCCTGGTGGTGTTTTTGCATGAAGTCTAAATAGGCATC
>SLFV01000553.1 GCA_007124075.1 Roseimaritima sp. | reverse complement strand
TGCCTGCGTCAATCCGGTAACGATGTCGCCAAGTGATTTGCGGCTCACTGTCAGTGAGTTATTCGTGGTGTCCAAGCGAAAAAGTTCGCGGTCCAGGGCTGCGGTCCAGGCGGATTCTGCTGCCAAGTCTCGCTGCCACAGACATTTTTCCTGGGGGTCCCAAAAGGTCGTTTGGTGCGAATTCAAATCAGTCCAATGCTCGTCATACAGCATCTGAACGCTTGCATCCAACCACAGTGATTCGCCCTTGGGGGTCGCCAAACGCAACTGCGGTTTGGGCTGACCAACCCGCTGCGTCACTCCCAGTTCCGGGGCAAGCTCTAGCTGTGAATGCGGCAGTTGGCTGATTTCCGCCAGCAGCGTATTCAGGCTGCGTTGGGGGACATTGATTCCTCCCACACGAAACCATTGCTGCAGCTCAGGGCCTTGGCAAACCGGGACGAAGGCCAATTGATCGTTGGCAACAAAAACCCCATCCCGTGTCGCAGCCTGAACTTCCGAAATCGGAATGGAATCGTTGTCGCGAACCAGGCGAGCGGTCACCGCGAGCGATTTGGTTGGGTTGCCTTCGTCCGTGACCTGCGGCGCGACGCGGATGATCAGTTGCCAGGGCCTATCCGCATCCACCCTGAGGGGCTGAAGCTGAAGGTCTCTACCGTCAGCAAGCGACCAGCCCACTCGCCCCGTCTTGCCCAGCGCCTGCAAGGTCTGAGGAACCAGACTTGGGTCAAGGGTAAAGTGATTGGTTGAAGGTTGCTGCCAATACGAGTAATATCCGTACGAAGAATCGTACTGGGGTTGCAAGATCTGAAGCGCCGCACGGTCCTGTTCATTGCCTGTTGATTTTCGCTCGTCGGAACTAAGTTTCAGCGTCCGCGGGACACCCCACTGGCCATTCTTTTTTCGTCGTGTGGCGTGCAACGATACAATCAACCGCGAACTATTTGCCAAATCTGACAAAACCAACACGTACAGCAAACGCTGATCAGTGGGGACTTCTGAATACAGCGCTGGAGCGATCAGCGAATGGTCGTCCGCATGTGACGCGTTAGCAATCTTTTGAAGTTGAGCCAACCACTTTGCGGATTTCTTTCTCTTCGACTTCGACACTTGCTGACGGGTATCATCCATATCATAGACCAAAGATCCAACACTGATTTGACTCCAATCACAAATTCCCAAATCCCAGTAACGTGTTTCCCGGGATAATCGGATTTCGTGCTCTTGGCAGGCTTCCAGCAACGCCCACAAATGCTCACAAAGACTATATTCCTCCAGAAACATGTCGCACGAACAATGCATGGGAATCGTTTCGGCTTCCGTCAACTCAAGAAAGCTGATGCCGGTTCGGAAGGTTTGCCCGCGACTGTCTTCGATCAGCGCCTGGGCACCTGAATGACCGATATGCAATGTCCGAAAATGTCCTTGTTTGTAAAGCTGTCTGCCGACAGCCACGGAATTCCTATCGAAATAGACTCTGAACTGCGATGTCAAAGCCATGCTCATAGGTGACTCCATTCGGTCTTAGCGAAAGAAAATTCGAGTTGATCATGATTGTCAAAGCGCGCTGGAAGCACGCAAGCGACCGTGCAATTGCATCATTCCCGCAAAGATCTCGGACGCTCCCAAAAGTTTATCCCTGTCACAGAGTTTGTGAATCGGTAAAGCTCGGTTTTTTAATACTTCTCGCTGAACACTTGTCTTCCGACGCGTTCGGAGCTCCCGCTCGGGAGACCGGTGGAATGGAAGACGCTAGTTTATTCGGATTGAATCATTTGCGCTGGCGCACCGGGGAGCAGTTTGGCTTCCGGGTCAGCGGGGTGTCGGTCCAAGGCCAGGAAAGCGAGGAGATCAGCTAGTTGCTGTTCACTGAGCTGGTTTTCCAGGCCCTCGGGCATTAGTGAAACCTCACTGACTTGATAATCATCAATGTCACGGCGAGCGATTGTTTCGATCGCACCGCCCTGAACCTTCAGTACCACGCGTTGATCGGATTCCTCAATCGCGATCCCCGTGATGACCCGCCCATCGACGGTCAGCACCGTTCGCGCTTGATAGGCCGGGCCAATGACTGCCGAGGGATCAAAGACATTGTTCAGGAGCTGATTCCAATCATTGCGTCCATTGCGGGTGATGTCGGGACCGACGGCGGCACCCTCGCCGTAAATTTCGTGACACTGCGCGCAGACCTGTTTAAAGACCCCCTGTCCGGCGAACGGGTTCCCGCTGGTGTTTGACAGTTGTTGACGGACCTTCTCGATCACAGCTTGTCGGTCGGTTCGACCAGCGGTGCGAATGCTGCCGTAGGTCCTGGCCAGTTTAGCGCGCAGTTCGTCGCCGGACAGTTTACTAAGCTGCCGCAATTGGTTGACATTTAACGCGTCACGGTCGATTTGCTGGGCGTTGATCGCATCGAGTAGCGATTCGGCCCACGCACTGCGCTGGGTCAATCGCTCGATCACCTTAGGCTGGACATCGGCTGGCAGACGGGCGTATTCGGCCAACAGTTGCGGACCGATTTCAGGCCGATCCGACGCACCAAGCAAGTCGATGACGCGGCCGAGAAAATCGGGACCTGATTCCCGATCATCCAGTACGGCCTGCAAACTACTGGACAACTCATCTGCCTTCGCGTAGATCAACACCCGTAGCGCTTCTAGGCGGATATGGGATTCCACCTGCGGGTCCTGAAACCATCCAACCACGCGAGCTCGCATTGCGTCATCCCCCCACATCGCGGCCAGGAGCGCCGTTTCGTGCGAACCTGACACAGTGGCTCGATCGAACTCTGCCCGAAGGTCGTTCAAAAGCCGTTGTTGCTGGGCAATGGAGATATCACCCTGACGCGTACGCTGCGCCAAAACCCTAACGGCTTCTGCGGCAACCGCACCCGTTCCGTCAGACACCATCGCTGCTTGGGCAAGCTGCGCAATCAACCGTTGGTTCTGATCCGCCGCATCACAAACAACACCCAGGGCCCGCGGAATCAGTTGTTGAATGCTGGGTTCGTTGGCAGCCTGCAGCAGTGGCTGAACAGCTTGTTCGGGCCGTTGCATCAGCAGGGGACGCAGCGCGTTCCAGCCGATCTGCATCAGTTTCGTGTCAGTTCCGCTGTGAACCAGGATTTCACGAAGTGCGTTTGACTTTGTTGCTGTGGGTAAAGTCGTCTTGCCCAATGCGACGATCACCTGTAGTCGCACGCGAGGATGGTGTTCGGGATGATTGGTCATCGCCAGCAGCGAATCCTCGGCTGCTTGTCTTTCATTTTCGGAAAGCTGACGCTGAGAAAACTGATTCCCTACCGCTCGTACCGCCCATGCTGCGATCACTGGATTTTCAGACCGCGTCCACGGCAGTAAGCGATCAATTTGCACGAAGCGGCCGCTGATGTAAGCCCACAGTGCCGCGATCCGTTTTTTTTCCGGATGGGTTGGATCATCCACGATCCTGCCCAATTCGATGGCAATTTCGGGATCCTTTGATTCCGCTAACAACTGTTGTGTTTGCTGCCGCCAGTAGACATTACCACTGTCCAGACGCTGCAGGAGCTGCTGCGCGGTTTCAGTCTGCAGGTTGAACGCCTCAGCCGCCGGAGTGTCCCGGTAGGCAATCCGATAAATACGGCCGTGCGCGCGATCGACCCCCTCGGGGTCGGCGTTGGCATCTTGGTAGCAATGATACCGGTCATACCAATCCAGAACGTACAAACAGCCGTCCGGGCCGATGGCTTGCGCAATAGGCATGAACCAAACGTCGTTGGCGGTCAGAAAATCCGCACGCGGCTGTCCGGAATAGGACGAACCACGTGCCTGAACCACATCGACATTCAGACATCCCGCGTGGACGTTTCCCATGTAAAATGCATTGCTGTACTGCGGCGGATAAGCGTCCGTATCCAAATGGACGATCCCACAATAAGCCGCTTTTTGATGTTTATGCTTTACGATGGATGGCATCGGCCAGGTGTGTGGTGGATAGGGACCTCCCTGTCGGATGTAGTAGCCCGTTTCCGCGACGTGCCACAGGTGATCGATGACGCAAGCCGACAGGAAAAAGTCGCCGTGAGGATCGATCGCGATCCCCCAGGGATTGCTGGTTCCTTCGGCAAAGATTTCGAATTTCAGGGTCCGCGGGTCCAACCGCCAGACCGCGCAGGTGAATTGCCAGCCGGGATGATCGGAATGGAAATTCGGATTCCGGGGTGTGTAGCGGACGTGGCAGTGATTGAAAACGCCGTTCAGCCCGTACAGGTAACCGTCTGGCCCCCAGGTCAACGCGCTAGGTAGTTCGTGCGTATCGGTTCGGCCAAATCCTGTCAATACCGACGTGATTGTGTCCGCTTGGAGGTCGCCGGTTGTATCTTGCAAAAACAGCAGGTCGGGGGCATTGGCAACCCAGACGCCCCCATGACCGACCTGGATTCCCGATGGAATATTCAGGCCCTCGGCGAAGATCGTCACCTTATCGATCCTGCCATCACGATTGGTGTCTTCCAAGACTTTGATCCTGTCTCGCCCGGGGCCCGCCTGGCGGCGCGGGTATTCAAAGCTTTCGGTCACCCAGATGCGACCTTGGTTGTCAAAACACATCGCAACGGGATTGACGACCTGCGGCTCCGCGGCGACCAATTGGACCGAAAACCCTGCAGGGACTTCCATTTTTTCAAGGGCCTGTTGAGGTGTCAGCGGTGGCCCCGGAGGTGCGTCTTGACGCCGGGGAATGAACGGTTGATCGCTGTGGACCTGGC
>SLFV01000508.1 GCA_007124075.1 Roseimaritima sp. | reverse complement strand
CTGTCGATCCGGAGGTTGCGGGTTCGAGACCCGTCCGCGTCGCTTCTCATAATCAGCGGAATGGTATTCGAAGCAGTTTTCAGCGATTTTTTTCCACATCCTTCGCGCGATCGCTTCTTGCCCCCCAGGCCATGTGTCCCTGGTTTTCGTGTTCAGGTAGAAATAGCGGCACGCTTTCGGTGCGGTTGCCCTGTCACGCCTGCTTTGTTTACCTCCTCCGGGCGTGTCATTTCTAGGTGATCGTCAGCAGATCCTAGGCAGCCCGGCTCCCGCGGGTTCGTCCAGGGGGATGTCGCGACCGAGTGAGCGAATGACGGTGACAGGAGCGATGTCGCGCGGATGGGCTTGCCCAATGACGGTTGCTTTGCGGCTGATCGGTACGTCGCGCAATGCGGCCAGCGCCGCCGCTTCCCAGCCATCGGGCACCACGACTACCATCGTTCCTTCGTTGGCTACCATCAGCGGGTCCAGGCCCAGGAGTTCGCACATGCCACGCGTGGCATCATTCAGCGGCACCTGGCCGTGGTCGATGGTCAGGGTAACGCCCGCTTGCGCCGCCCATTCGTGCAGGACCGCCGCAACACCGCCGCGGGTTGCGTCGCGCATGGCGCGGATCGGAATTTGCGCGGCGTGCAGGGCCTGGACGGCTGGAAGCAAAAGCCCGCAATCACTGCGAATGTCGGCCTGGATGCCCAGGGAATCGCGAGCCGCCATGATTGCCATCCCGTGTTGGGCGATGCTACCGGTGACCAAAATTCGATCACCAGGTTGAATGCTTCGTGGGTCGCTGCCGAGACCCGCCAGCGGGGTGCCCAGTGCCGTCGTCGTGATAAATAGTTTGTCGGTGACGCCCCGAGGCACGACTTTCGTGTCGCCCGCTACGATCATGATTCCAGCCTGTTGCGTCACCTGTCTGATGCTTTCCATTACACGCTCGAATTCTCTCAGCGGTAAACCTTCCTCGATAATCAAAGCCAGGCTGACCCACAGCGGCTGTGCGCCCGCGACCGCCAAGTCGTTCAGCGTGCCGGTGATCGCCAAACTGCCGATGTCTCCGCCGGGGAAAAACAGCGGAGAAACGACGAAGGAATCGGTCGTCATCGCCAACGGTCCAGTGACCGTTGGCAAGCTGGCGGCGTCCCCCAGGCGGTCAAGGATCGGATTGGCAAACTTAGATCGAATTTGCTGATGGATCAGTTGCCTAGTCAGCCCCGCCCCATCGCCGTGCTCCAAAGAAATGCATTCGCTGTCGGCAAATTGGTTGACGGGACAATGGTTCGCGTCGTACAAGTTCATCGATTGGGGGCTTGGGTTGTGTTGATGGGACTGCCAGATTGATAAGCAAAGTAGGCGGCACATGCGCCTTCACTGGAGACCATGGGCGCCCCCAGTGGACGCTGCGGCCGGCAGGTGGTCCCGAAGTGTGGGCACTGCGGCGGGCGAATCCGACCGGTCATCACGTCGCCGCTGCGACAACGCTGGTCCGCATCGCTATCGCTTTCCGGCGGCGTGGTCGAGCCACCATGTTCGCCCACACCCACTCCCGCTGCCGCGTCGAACCGCGCAAAGCGGGGCCTCAGGACCATGCCGCCCTGGTCGATCACCCCTAGGCCGCGCCATGGCCGCGCGACGGTTTCAAACACTTCGGCTAACAACTGCCTGGCCCGCCGATTACCCGGCGACCGCACGCTCCGCGAATACGCATTGATCACGGCGACTTGTTTGGTTTCCAGCAGCGTGACGCATTCCAAAATCCCTTGCAACAGATCGACTGGTTCGAAACCGGTAACCACAACCGGCAAACGATAACGTTGGCAGAACGACTGGTACGCCTCGTACCCGGTGACCGTGCAGACATGGCCCGCCGCCAAAAAGGCTTGCACGCGATTCTCAGGCGAACGGCCGATGAATTCCATCGCGGGCAGCACACAAACGTGATGAACCAGCGTTTTGAAATTCGCCAGGCCTAAACGATCGGCTTGCAGCACTGCTAGGGCTGTTGCCGGTGCGGTCGTTTCAAACCCGACGGCAAAAAAAATAACATTAGATTGTGGATGCTGGCAAGCCAACGCCACGGCATCCAGCGGCGAGTAGACAATGCGGACGTCGGCCCCGCGACTCTTTGCTTGCAGCAAACTGTCGGTGGTTCCAGGCACACGAAGCATATCGCCGAAACTGGTAAGGATCACCCCGGGTTGCTGAGCCACGGCGATCGCTTGATCGATCGCTGCGGCCGGAGTGACACAAACGGGACAACCGGGACCATGCAGCAACTGAACCGATCCCGCCAACGCCTGGTCAATGCCGTGTCGCAGAATCGAATGCGTTTGGCCCCCGCAAACTTCCATGATCGTCCATTGGCTCGTGCAGACACGGTGGATGCGATCCAGCAACGTGCGGGCTAGGTTTGCATCACGGAATTCATCGACAAACTTCATGGCGGGTTTCCGTTGAACTGCGCAGTGATCTCTGGCATTGAAATGGTCGCCAATAATTGTTCGGCGGCAGCCGCATCCACGATACTAATTGCCACTCCCGCATGCACGATCACATAATCACCTTCACGCGCCTCGGGGACACACGACAGATTGCAACGTCTGGTGATCCCCAAAAATCGTACTTCGGCTTCGCAAAACGGAGGTTGTTTTTCCAGCCAGCGCACCACCTGTCCAGGAATCGCTAAACACATGGGGAGGACTCCATTTTAGCAGCGGCCACGGCCAATTGACCTGCCGCCAAACCGCCGTCGTTCGTCGGGATTGACGTCGGAAACATCACAGGGCTGGTGTGACCGGCAAGCATCGACATGATCAGTTCCACAAGAATTCGATTTTGAAACACGCCTCCCGCCAAGACCACCGGCAAATCGGGAAAGCGTCGGCAGGTCTGGGCCACCGAACGTGCCAGGCTGCGATGGAACCGCATCGCAATCACGCTGGCTGCGGTCCCGCGGCGCTGATCCTCAACGATCGCCCTGAATAAGGGGCGCCAGTCCAGTCGCGACTCCCCGGCGGAGTCTTCCTGGGATGGGTTATTCCAATCAACAGGGTACTCACCCAGGGCGTCGCCATCACTGATCGCTTCCAGCAGGCTGGCGAAATGCCCCTCGTACCCCGACCGGCCGTTGCCCAGCATCGGTCCGGGTAACACGATCGCCGCCGCGGCGTCGAACAAACGACCGATGCTGGTCGTTGCCGGATGTTGGCGACGAAGCAAGGATTCCAAGGGATATTGGTGCAGTAGAGGATGGTCAAACTGACGATCCCACAGGCTAACTTCGCGCAGCAAGACGGCGGCAATCCGTGCGGGTTCCGCCATGGCGGCTTCCCCACCCAGCAGCACAAACGGACGCACGCTCGCAACTCGCTGAAAGCTTTCAACGGTACTGACCAGCGTTTCGCCACCCCAGATCGTCCCATCAGGGCCAAAGCCCGTTCCATCCCAAGCAAAACCCAGGACGGTACGCGGTAACCAACCGGCTTCCAACATCCCGCTGACCAGATGCGCGTGATGATGCTGCACGGAAATGCTAGGGATGCCATGCGAAAATGCAAATTGCTTGGCCCAGCTTGTGGTGAAGTATTCCGGATGCATGTCATGGACAACGGCAGCAGGTTGGAAACGGTACAGATGCAACCAGTCTTGGACCTGTTGAGCGAACCGGCGCCGTGCTGCGGTCGTATCCATGTCGCCCAGGTGTGGACCAAGTGCAGCCTGCCGCCCGTTGCAGATCGCGATGGCCACCTTCTGATGCGCGCCTACGGCAAGCAGGCGGAGATTTAATTGTCGTTCAGGTAATTGCAGTGGAGCGGGAGCCAGCCCGCGAGCCAGCCGAATGACCGCTTGGTGCTTCGCGACAACCCGCACCACACTATCATCAACGGGACGCCGGATCGGTCGGTTATGATCGATCCAATGGTCCGCCAATGTGAAACGAGCCCGTTGCGTGTCCGTTTCGGAGTATGCGATCGGTTCGGATTCCAGATTGGCACTGGTCACAATCAAAGGTCCAACCTGCCGGGCCAGCCATGCGTGCAGCGGTGTCGTGGGCAGCATCAAGCCGATGCTGCGAAGTCCAGGAGAGATTGCGTCCCAGGCAATGGGATCGACCTGCGTGGCTGCAGACGCCATAGCTTCGCTCCGGCGCAGCGGCACGATCACGATCGGTCCCGATGCAGAGGTCAGGCAGTGGACGTGGGTTTGGTCAAGACAGCCCACCTGATCGGCTTGCGGTAAATCGGCCACCATTACCGCCAGCGGTTTGTTGGGCCGCGCTTTCCGCCTTCTCAATTCCTCAATCGCCGACTGATGACCAGCCATCACCACCAATTGATAGCCCCCCAATCCTTTGATCCCCAAGACGCCGCCGCGGTGAAGGCAATGGACTGCACCGGATATTTGTGTCAAGTTCGGGCCGCAGTTGGGGCAGCACGTCGTTTGTGCGTGGTATCGCCTATCCGCCGGTGTTTGAAATTCACGTTCGCATTCCGGACACATCGGAAAGTCACCCATCGACGTCTGCTGTCGCTCGTAGGGCAGACAATCCAGGATCGTGTAGCGAGGTCCGCACTGACTGCAACTGTTCAGGTGATAGCCGTAGCGGCGGTCCGAACCCAAATTCGCCTCGGCCATGCAGTCCGCACAGGTGACTCGATCGACCGGAATCGGAGTGGATAAAACACCCGACAGTTCGCCTGGGATGATTCGGAATGCTGACAGCGTCTGCACCGATGCCGGATGCGTTTCGATTCGACTGACTTCGCCGCCGGGGGGGCAGGCATGCAGGCAGTGGCGGGTGAACTGGGCAATCGCACCGGGCGGGCCTTCTGCGTGTATCAAAATACCATCGGTAGTATTGCGTACCCAGCCTGACAAACGCCACCGGCAGGCCAAACGCGCCAGTGCGGGGCGATAACCAATCCCTTGGACTTTGCCCACCAACCTCACCCGCACCGCTTGCGTGCAGGCGGTCGGCACCTTGGCCAGCGGGTCGGGGCTCATTATGTCGTCTCGCAAGGCAGGTTTTCCAGCATGCGCTGTCGCGTCTGTTCCAGGTACTGGCACCACGGGGTGATCCCCGCTCCATTGGATGCACAAAGAGTGAGGCAGGCAATCTCGGGCTGCGTACGCCGCGCATCGGCGATGGCCGCGTCAACCTCAAACGGCACGTGCGGCAGCAAATCGGCTTTGCTGATTACCATCACCTGACTGGTGCGGAACATTTTGGGATACTTAGCGGGTTTATCGTCCCCTTCGGTCACGCTCAGGACGACAACGCGTAGGTGTTCTCCCAGATCATGGCTAGCGGGGCACACCAAATTTCCCACATTTTCGATAAACAAAAAGTCGACTCGAGGATTTCCCAGCGCTCGCAAGCCACTGCGGACCAGCGGCATTTGCAAATGGCAGGCCCCACCGGTGGTCAGTTGGGCAACCTTCGTCCAGGGAGACAAACGCTGGGCATCGCGGTCGGTTTCCAGGTCGCCCACCAGTACCGCCGTCGAATGACGACCCTGCCAATGCTTTGCAGTGGCTTCTAGCAATGAGGTCTTGCCAGCACCGGGCGAAGAAACCAGATTGACGACCAGCGTCCCCTGCCGGGTCCAAAGGTCACGTTGGGTGGCGGCTTCGATCCGATCCTCCGCTAGCACGTCGCGCCCAATGTAAACACGCTGATAGTTCTTTTCGCTCATGGGTTTCTCCGCAATCATGCGACCGCCGCCAGATTGATACTAAGCAACTTCAAGCAATCACCCTGCGTTTCGGTTAGCCGCGTCCCACCACACTCGGGGCAGACGAAGCGGAAGCGTTCGATGGTCACTTCACGGCGGCACTGGTTACAAATTGCTGTTAAGGGGACCTGATGAACCACCAGTTCAATCGACGTTCCAAACTGCTCCTGAGTCAGCCTAGCGAATGCATCGGCCAACAACAATGGTTCCACACCGCTTAGCGGCCCGGCCTGGACATCGACCTGTGACACGGTGCTGCCGGGGTGCTGAGCCCAAACCGCTTTCACTTCACGCAGCAAAGACCGCGCCAATCCCTGTTCATGCATCCGCACGCTTTCTCCTGGTTTGACTTGCAGTTAACGAGTGGGGGACGCATCCTGTCACTTCATGCTTATTGCTTCTGTGCCGTTTGCCTAATAATTCGCTTTCGATTTGCTTTGCGGCCCGCCGTGTCCAGGTTTCGATTGCGAGGCTGGCCTCTCTGCCCGGTCCAAACGTGACGCCCTCGATCGTCCACACGGTCACGCATGCTGGCAAACGGTCCAATTGGTCCGCAAGCCGAAGCACGGTTGGCAAGTCGAAGTCGTGGGTGCCGGACCAGCCACACTGCATCAGTTGCGGATCGGGCCATTGATACCGCCGCAGCGTACCCGGTCGGTCTCCGCTGCGACAGGCGTCGATCAAGTGTACCGTGGTGAACCGGTCGATCCAGTCAAGCAGTCGCATCGGAGCATCGGTCCGCCGCACGCGGCAGACGCGAGGATCAAGCAATGACAAGTGTTCCGCCACCAGGAAGCCGATTTGATCGTCACCGTGCAAGCTACCGATTCCGACGATCAGCGTGGTGGCAGATTCCTCCTGATCGCGACATCCCCAAGGCTCGCGGTACGCCTCCGATTCCACCGGTCGACCAGTGTTTCGACAAGAAATTTTGTCCATCGTCCCCGCCCTTCGCTACTGTCGCTGGATTGTCAAACTCAGGAAGTGCGTCGCACAACTGATGCATGGATCGTAGCTTCGGATCAACTGCTCACACTCGGTCGCAATGGCCTTGTCAGGTTTATGCACGATGGTGGGCAACAGTTGGCGGAGATCGGCTTCGATTTGGGCTTGGTTTTGCGAGGTCGGCGGTACGATTTTGGCAAATTCGATCAGGCCGTCGGAGGAAACCTGATAGCGATGAAAGATCAAACCGCGTGGTGCCTCGGTCACTGCCATTCCCTCACCCGCGCGGACTTCAAACTCACTGCGTGGTTTGCCGAGCGGTCGGTAACTTTGCAACAGTCCCAACGCTTCCTCAAACGCATGCACCATCTCGATCGCTCTAGCGACGATCCCTCGATAAGGATTGCCACACGGACGGCGCCAGCCGACTTCATCTCTCAATCGCGCCGCTGCGGGTGACAACTGCTCGCAATTGAGATTCAATCTTGCCAGCGGGCCCAAGAAATACTCGGTACCTTGCGGCATCCGTCGTGACTGCAGCGACGTTGAATGCGGCACCTGGACTTCGGCAAAGTGTTGTTCGTAATCCGTCATCGGAATCCGCATGCCGTCGGACGTCGTCACCTGACCGGCGGTAATCGCGTACTGGTCGGGATGGCTAAGCGCCACGAAATCGTAGGGGATTTCAAAGTCGGGGAAGGGCAAACCGGCGACCCAGCGTGCCGTTTCGATCGCAGCCTGGAGTCCCCATTGGAAATCGGGGATTAGCGAGTGCAATTCTTCGCGACGCGGCAGACGATAAAATCCGCCGACCGCGATATTGACCGGATGGATCGCCCGACCACCAAGTACCTCCAGCAAGCGGTTGCCGAATTTCTTCATCCGCAGACCACGGTTGACTTCGGCGGGGAATCTTTTGGCCAATTCGATCCCGCTATCACAGCCGAAAAAATCAGGGGCGTGAAGCAAGTGGACGTGCAACGAGTGACTTTCGATCCATTCGCCACAATAGATCAACCGTCGCAGCGCATCAATGGGTGCCGCGATTTCGATTCCCAACGCCGCCTCCAACGCCTGCACTGCGGTCATCTGGTAAGCAACCGGACAGATTCCGCAAATCCGAGCCGTAATATCAGCGACCTCGTCGAACGACCGGCCCCGCAAAAAAGATTCGAAAAAGCGTGGCGGTTCGTAAATCGCCAATTGCACATCGGTTAACACATTGTCGCGCAATTGGACCAATAATGCACCTTCCCCTTCCACTCGGGTCAGCACGGGCACGCGGATGCTGCGTTGTCGGTCGCGCCTGTCGTCGGGCATCATTCCTCCGTAGTTTCCTTCCCCTGCCCCACTGCGGCTGGGTGGGTGTCTCCGGGGGAAGACGCCAAACTGGGATGCAGCGGTTTGGGTTGGCCTGCAAGCTGCCACAGGCGTTGGCCGGCAGCGGAGAATTCGGGGGCGTAGCTGTTAAACGTCTGCAAAAATCGTGCGGATTGGGCACGATCCATCCGCGGTTGCAACAGCCGATCGCTCAGACCCAGCATGTTTGGTTGAGCCGCGGGACCAAAACAGCCATAGCAGCCGCGATCAAAGGCGGGGCAGACCGCACCACAACCCGCCTGTGTGACCGGACCCAGGCACGGCTGGTTGTTGGCAACGACCACGCAGACCGTGCCGCGCCGTTTGCACGGTTGGCAGACGCACTCCGAAGACGTTCGCGGACGATGCCCCGCCAAAAGTGACGCGATGACTTCCAATAACTGCGACTTGTCGATCGGACAGCCTCGCAGTTCAAAATCGACTTTGACATGTGCGGCGATCGGCGTGGACGTGGCCAGCGATTGAATATAGTCAGGCCGCGCATAAACGGCACGCAGGAAGTCTTGGTGGTCGGCAAAATTGCGCAGTGCCTGAATGCCGCCTGCGGTCGCACAGGCACCGATCGTGATCAAGTACTTCGAATCGGAACGTAACTTGACGATCCGCCGACGATCCTTCTGGGTGGTGATCGATCCCTCCACCAGCGTGATATCATAAGGGGCGGGCTCCAACCGACTGGAGGCTTCCGCAAAATTTGCAATGTGCACCGCGTCCGCGATCGCCAGCAATTCGTCTTCGGCGTGAAGCAACGTCAACTGACAACCATCGCAGGATGCGAATTTTGCAACAGCCAATTTCGGAAGTGTGGACATCGGGCTAGAGATCCCTGACCTTCAGTAGCTGATGGACTTGGTCGTAACGAAACACTGGTCCGTCCCGACAAACGAAAACGGGCCCCAGTTGGCAATGCCCGCACATCCCGAAAGCACACTGCATATTCCGTTCCACGGACAGCCAGATGGCCGATTTCGGAACACCCAGGCGAACCGCGGCCAGGGCGGCGTAATGCATCATCACTTCCGGTCCACAGGTCAGCACCTGGGTTTGGTCAGGACGCAAGCCTTCCAGTCGGTCCAGCAACAACGGCACAATCCCTACCGCTCCGTCCCAGTCGATATCGGCCCGATCGACCGTCAAGTGAACCTCCAGTCCGGATTGTTGCCAGCTTTCCATTTCCCGCCGGTATAGCAATAGGCCTGGCGATCGCGCCCCATACAGCAGGATGACACGCCGGTAGTCGACGCGCCCCTGCAACAAGTGGTAAATCGCCGGGCGCAATGGGGCAAGTCCAAGTCCGCCAGTCACGATAACCACGTCCTGCCCCACGCACTGTCGCATCGGCCATGCCGATCCAAACGGGCCACGCACACCGATCTGGTCGCCAGCCTGCAGTTTGGCGATCGAATCGGTGACCCTCCCGACAAACCGAATCGTGTGAAGAAAGCGGTTGCCGTCATGGGACGGAGGACCACTATGACTGATCGCGGCTTCACCACAACTGGGCAAGTAGAGCATATTGAATTGGCCAGGCTGGAAACGGTAACGCTGGGCGGCGCGAGGATCATCCAGACGCAGTTGATAAGTCGCGACCGAATCGATCTCTTGGGTCACCGACTCGACCGTTGCCACCTGCGAAAGCCAAGGGTTGTTCGTCACGTTGAAGGTTCCGAGCAAATCGCGGCAACTTCCTCGGTTAGATCAATTCCTACCGGACACCAGGTGATGCAGCGACCGCAGCCAACGCAGCCCGAACTGCCGAATTGATCAATCCACGAAGCAAGCTTGTGCGTCAACCATTGACGATAACGAGATCGTACGTTGTCGCGGACCGCGCCACCGTTGGCATAGCTAAAGTCCATGTTAAAGCAGGAATCCCAGTGTCGCTGACGGATAACTTCATCGCTGGTCAAGTCGGTCACATCATCGACGCTGTGGCAAAAACAGGTCGGGCAGACCAGCGTGCAGTTGGCGCAACTGAGGCAGCGAGACGCGACGTCGGCCCAGCGAGGATGCTCCAGACGAGTCATCAGTTTGTCGCGAATGTTGGTCGTGTCCAATTGCCGTGTTATCTGATCGAAGGCCGTTTTTCTTGCCAAACTTGACGATTCCCGTTCTTGCTCCGTAGCGGGCCGTAGTGGCAAATCGTCAGCGACTGCCTGACCGCCAGGGCTGCCGATTTCCACCACAAACCCTGTCGGAAGCTCGGTCAAAGCCAAGTCGAATCCGGAGGTGCAGCGAGGTCCGGATTGCATCGAGGTGCAAAAACAAGTGGATGCGGCTTGCGTGCAATTGACGGCAATGATCAATAGGGCGTGGCGACGCTGTTGGTACAGCGGGTCGGTATAACGCTCCGAAAGGAAAACGCGATCCTGAATGGCGATCGCTGCCAGTTCACAAGCCCTTACTCCCAGCAACGCGTAACGCCGCGGTTCCTGCGGTTCGTCTTGCATCTGCCAGCCGTCGGTGGTCTTGGTCGATCTCATTAAGTTGACCAGTGGCGGAAATAGATACTTTTTCCAGGAGTGAGGGCCCACCACGTATCCAAATAACGCATCGTCCGCACGTGGTTGCAAACGATACTGTCCGGGGGATTGCAAGTCGGTCCACCCCGCAGGTAATTCGTCCACGCTTTCGATTTGATCGTAAACGATGGCGGCCTGATCGATTCGCGGGCCAACTACTTCGTACCCCAGTCGTTGTAACTGGTCCAGCAGCGTTTGCAGCGACTGTCGTGGCAAAAACCACTGGGCAGGGGTGGGGGAATGATCAATAACGGGCAATTCGGTTGCGTTCACGTGGCACCGTGTGGGGTCCTTCGCGGGCATTGCTTCAACCACCTCAGTATAACTTGTCCGCAAGTTCACGACAGAATGCAGCCCGCAGTCCAGCCCTACCGCCAACCGCAAGGGATTTGCAAATTCCGCGATGCGTGGTGGAAATGACACGCCTCTTTGTGCATAGTGTTAGGTTTCGCACCGATCTGGCTCACCACGGGCTTTCTTCTTTTCTCGAGGGCAACCGATGCGCTTACACGCTGGGCGGCAAGGACTACGAAATTATGGCTCGAGTTGGTTGATCGTGGCCTGTTTGTTGGCTACGACTCCTGCGGACGGGCTTTGCGGCGACCAAACCACGGCTTCTCCGCAGGCTTCTACTGTCCCTTCGCAGCCCAACATTATCTTTATTTTGGTCGACGATTTGGGCTATGGCGACGTGGGCGTCTTCTTTCAGCATGAACTGGCGCAGCAAGCCGATCGGCATCGTCCTTGGCATTTCACTCCGACCTTAGATCGGCTGGCAGCCGAGGGCATCCAATTGCCCCACCACTACTGCCCCGCACCGGTATGTGCCCCGTCTCGAGCTTCGTTGCTGCTGGGTGTGCATCAGGGGCACGCGAATGTCCGCGACAATCAATTTGATAAGGAACTGGAGGACAACCATACGTTGGCCAGCGTTCTGAAAACCGCAGGGTATCACACCATGGCCGTGGGGAAATATGGCTTGCAGGGTGGGCAGGAACGGGAAGACATCAAAGGTCCCGACTGGCCAGCACATCCCAATCGGCGTGGGTTTGACGATTACTACGGATACATTCGCCATCGAGACGGTCACGAACACTACCCTCACGAAGGCATCCACCGCGGCAAAAAGGAGATTTGGGAAAACGACCGCGAGGTCTCGGCCGGGTTGGCGGGTTGTTATACAACCGATCTGTTTACCGCTCGCGCCAAGCAGTCGATTGTGCGACATCGCAGCGAATCTGCGGATCAGCCGTTCTTCCTGTACTTGGCCTACGACACACCTCATGCGGTTTTGTCATTGCCGTCCGGACCGTACCCCGCTGGCAGCGGTTTGTCAGGTGGTTTGCAGTGGTTGGGGACGCCGGGTGAAATGATCAATACTGCTGGCGGCACCCCCGATTCGCACTACCACCCCGACTATGCCAATGCGACGTGGGATCACGACAACGACCCGGCGACGGCGGAAGTCCCCTGGCCCGATGTACAAAAACGTTACGCGACCGTGGTGCGGAGGATCGATCAAGCCGTTGGGGACATTCTGGATTTGCTGCGGGACCTGAACATTGACCGAGAGACCTTGGTCGTCTTTACCAACGACAACGGCCCCAGCGTGGAGTCCTATTTACCCGAGAATTTTCAACCGACGTTTTTTCAAGGTTACGGACCGTTCACGGGGATCAAACGTGATTGCCTTGAGGGAGGCGTCCACGTCGGTGCGCTGGCTCGCTGGCCCAACGTGATTCCGGCCGGATCCACCAGTGGGGATCATGCCACCGCGTTCTGGGATTGGTTGCCGACGTTTGCCGAAGCCGCAGGCGTCCCGGTGCCTGCGCGCAGTGATGGGGTGTCGTTGATGCCGTTGCTTTCGGGAAAGGCCGACCAGCAGGCGGCTTCGACGATTTACGTGGAGTATTTCCAGCAGGGCAAAACACCCGGCTTTGCGGACTTTGCTCCCCAGCATCGTGATCGTCGCCGTGGACAAATGCAGATGATTCGCCAGGGCAATCTCGTTGGCTTGCGCTACCAGACCCAAAGTGCGGAGACACAGTTGGAGATCTATGACATCGTGGCCGACCCTCGCCAGGCGATCGACCTGGCAGATCAGCAGGTTGACGTGCAGCAACGCATGCAAAATCGCATGGTGCGGCTGCGTCGTCCCAACGCTTCGGCCCCACGGCCCTATGACCAGGCTCCGATGCCCGCGCTGACGACGGCAGAACTGGAAGGTTGGGAATTGCAGCCTGGAGTTCGCTGGATTGCGATCGTGGGCAACTTTCCCTGGGTTCCGACCTGGCCGGATGGGGATTCCCAGCAGGTGACCGACAGCACCGCCGCTGTGGACGCCGCCCTGGCTGGAATTGGCCCGGACGCAGATGAATCCAGCCCTAACCTTGCCGTGAAGATCGAGGGGCTGATCGATGTGCCTGTCACCGGGGCGTATCAGTTGGCAATCGAGGCTCCCGGCAAATATTTGCTGCGTGTCCATGAGGCCACGGTGATCGATGCCGATCGCGGATCATCGGAACCTGCGACTGAAGGCAAACTGAGGTTGGCAGAGGGCAAGCATCCGTTCCAGTTGACCGTGCTGCTGGATCGGAAAGCGTCCGCTGCGTCGGTGCAATGGAACTGGAAAACTCCTGGCGGTGCCGCCGCGCCGACGCTGCTGGGCAAGTCAGCACTCGTTCGTGAATAACTTACCACATTATCGACGGGCCACGCTGGCCTGAAACAGGTCCAGTAGCTGCAACCGCGTGGCCAGCAGGCGTTTGGCAAGTGCCGCGGCCATCATCCGCATGAACTCGAAACCCAAGTCCCGGTTCGATTCCGTCAATGGTCGTAAGCGGTCACAGTCGATCGCCAAACCTTCCATTGGTTTGGTGCATACGGCCGAACACGTCATCGTGCCGTCGTCCAAAATCGACGACCACGCGATCAGCTCCCCCGGTCCTACGCTTAGAATTCGCTGCGGTCCGCGACCGGGAACCGTCATCGATAAATCGACCTGCCCGGTCAGCAGCAAATACACACGCTTGTCAAACTCCCCCTCGCGAAACAGGTACTCGCCGCGGTCTCGTTGAATCCGCGTCGCCAAGGAGAATAACGCTTCGCGATTCTTCGCCGAAAGGTGGTCCGCAAAAATTGTGGTATCGATCTGGTTTCGAATCGTCTCGTTCATCGGCTGCTAGCATCCCGTAAGCGGCGACGGTGGTTCTTCGTGATGATGTTGTCCTTGGATTGTATCGGAAAACGCAACAGGGAACGGCAAAGCGGCGCGCGTTGGGTGCATCGTGCTAAACAAGTTGCGAGGTGTGACAGATTAGGGCGGTTTTGGGTCAAATGCGCACACTCGGAAGCTGGCCCACTAATTGCAATATCTACTTTCGTCTCAGGTTTCGTTTCCCCTGCGTGTGGAAGAACTGCGTGGGAGCCGTTTGATGGTGGCAACCTTATTTACCGCCGTGTTCGCAATGGCGATTTTATTGCTGGGTTTGGCCGGTTTGTTGGTCATAGCGGATCGATGGTTTGCGGTGATCGAAGACCCACGGATTGAGATCGTGGAGTCAATGTTGCCAGCAACCAATTGTGGCGGTTGCGGTCATCCCGGGTGTCGCGCGTTCGCCGAAGCGCTGGTCGCGGGCGCGGCGGAACCGGCTGGGTGCGCCGTCAGCCCACCATCGGAGCAGGCAAGGATCGCCGAATTTCTTGGTGTCGCGGTGGGTAGCATCGAAAAACGTGTCGCACGGCTGGCGTGCGCGGGGGGGGACAATGTGGCACCGCGACGCGCACGGTATCGCGGGCTGCGCTCGTGCGCGGCGGCGGCCTTGGTCGCCGGGGGTGGGAAAAGTTGTTTCTGGGGCTGCCTGGGGTTGGCCGATTGCCAGACAGCCTGCACGTTTGCCGCGATCGCGATGGATAACTACCAGTTGCCCGTGGTCGATCCGCAGAAATGTACTGCCTGCGGAGATTGCGTGGTGGCGTGTCCGAAAGATTTGTTCTCCTTGCAAGCCATCGGTAATCGCTTGTGGGTTGCCTGCCGATCCCGGGACGCCGGGGATCAAGTGCTGGAAGAATGTCGCGTCGGCTGTACGGCTTGCGGTCGCTGCGCGTTGGACGCCCCCGATCATGTGCGAATGGTTGGCAATCTACCCGTGGTGAATTACGACCGTGGCAACCTCTCTCCGTTGGCGACGCAGCGTTGCCCGACTGGAGCGATCCTTTGGCTGGACGACGACCTGGGGCCGATCAAGGGCCGCGCAGCCGCCCCCGTCCTCCGCCGTACTCCGCTGCCCGATGTGGCATCCTGACTTTTCCTTCCTTCCCTTTCACACCAACCAGTGATCCCCATGTCCCAAACGCAATTCCGATTTCCGGGCAAACCCGCAGCGGTGGACGGCAACACTGCGGTGGTCCTGTGCGAACGGGAAGCCAGCGATGCAGCGGGTGCTTATCCGATTACGCCCTCAACGCAGATGGGGGAGTTCTGGGCCGAAGAAGTCGCTAAAGGGCACCTGAATATCTCGGGACGCCCGCTGATTTTTATCGAACCTGAAGGCGAACACGCGGCGGCGGCGGTAACCGCGGGGCTGGCCATGACGGGGTTGCGCGCGATCAATTTCTCATCGGGCCAAGGCATCGCCTACATGCACGAGTCGTTGTACGCCGCCGTCGGCAAACGATTGACCTACGTGTTGAACATCGGGGCTCGCGCTATGACAAAGGCCAGCTTAAATGTTCACGCGGGACATGACGATTACCACTGTATCGATGACACCGGCTTCTTCCAAATGTTCGCCAAGGACGGGCAGTCGGTTGCCGACCTGAACCTGATCTCGCACCGATTGGCCGAACTGGCCCTGACGCCGGGGGCGATTGCGCAAGACGGTTTCCTGACAACGCATCTGATCGAATCCGTGTTGGTTCCGGAACGCGAATTGATCGCGGAGTACTTGGGCAGACCAGACGACATCATCGACACCCCCACTGCGGCGCAGCGAATGATCTATGGCGATCACCGCCGCAGAATTCCCGAACTGTGGGACGTCGATAATTCAATGATGATCGGTGTGGTGCAGAACCAAGACGCTTACATGCAAAGCGTAGCGGCGCAACGGCCGTTTTTTTTCGAGCACATTCCCGAATTGGCCCAGCAGGCATTTGACGAATACTATGCCCTGACCGGGCGGCGGTATGCGCGCGTCCAAACCTACCGGGCTAAGGATGCGGACTACTTGATCCTAGGCCAGGGCAGCTTGATTCCCAATGCCGAAGCCGTGGCGGATTACCTGCGGAGCACACGCGGCATCAAGGTGGGTGTGGTGAATTTGGTGATGTTCCGGCCTTTTCCCGCCGACTTGCTTAGTCACATCCTCCAAGGCAAAAAAGGCGTGGCGGTGCTTGAACGATTGGATCAGCCGTTGGCGGTTGAATTGCCGATCATGCGTGAGATCCGGGCGACGCTCAGTCGATGCCAGGAAAACGGTCGCAGTCCTGGGCAGCCACCGTTTCCGCAATTGGCGTGTTACTGCCAGCCCGACGACGCGCCCTGGTTGTACTCGGGATCGTTTGGCATGGGCAGCCGCGACTTGCAACCAGAGGGGATCATTGCGGCGATCGAAAACATG
>SLFV01000254.1 GCA_007124075.1 Roseimaritima sp. | reverse complement strand
GGAGGTGCTGCAATACCTGTACGAAAAATACGGACGCCAACGGGCCGGATTGACCGCAGCCGTGGTTACCTATCGCCTGCGAAGTGCGGTTCGCGAGGTGGGAAAATCGTTGGGAATGTCGGCTGATTTGATCGATAGTTTAGCCAAACTGGCCGGTAGCCATGGTTCTTTAGAAGACCTGGAATCCAGGATCGACGACGCCGGGTTGGCCCCGCAGTCCGACCTGGGGCAACGCTTTCTGTTTTTGGTACGCAGTCTGGTCGGTTTTCCTCGCCATTTGTCGCAGCACAGCGGCGGGATGGTGATTACCCGCGGGGATCTGTCCGAATTGTGTCCAATCGAAAATGCCGCAATGGCCGATCGGACGGTAATTCAATGGGACAAGGACGACCTGGAGGAACTAGGCATTCTAAAGATCGACGTATTGGCACTAGGAATGTTGTCGGCTCTGCAACGGAGTTTCGATCTGATCCACCAGCACCACGGCAACCCCCTGACCTTGGCGACGATTCCGCCGTCGGATTCGGCGACTTACGATATGATTTGCCAAGCCGACACGATGGGCGTGTTTCAGATTGAAAGCCGAGCGCAGATGAGTATGCTGCCGCGCTTGCGACCGCGATGTTACTACGACTTGGTGATCGAAGTCGCAATCGTGCGTCCGGGACCGATTCAAGGAAACATGGTTCATCCGTTCCTCAAGGCGCGACAAAATCCGGGGTCGGTGGTCTACCCGAACAAGGCGATTCGCGACGTCCTGCAGCGCACCCTAGGGGTGCCCATCTTTCAGGAACAGGCGATGCGGTTGGCGGTGGTCGCGGCGGGATTCACGCCGGGAGAGGCGGATCAATTACGCCGCGCGATGGCGGCTTGGCGACGTCCGGGGGTCATCGAACAGTTTCGGACGAAACTGATGGATGGGATGGCAACCAAGGGGTTCTCGGCGGAGTTTGCCGAGCAGGTTTTTCACCAAATCAAGGGGTTTGGCGAATACGGGTTCCCGGAATCGCACGCGGCCAGTTTCGCGTTGCTGGTTTATGCGTCGGCTTATATTAAATGTCACTATCCCGAAGTTTTCTGCGCCGCGTTGTTGAATAGTCAGCCGATGGGCTTCTACGCTCCGTCGCAGTTGATTGCCGACGCTCGCCGGCATGACGTGGTCGTGCTGCCAGCCGACGTGAATCGCAGTGACTGGGATTGCAGCCTGGAACGTGGCGCCAACGATAAATTGGCGGTGCGATTGGGGCTGCGATTGATTCGCGGCCTACCCACTGCGGTGGCTGAGCGCTTGCTGCAAAACCGAAACCAACAGGGTCCCTTCGCGGATCAGGCGGACCTTAATCGGAGGATCCGACTAGGTCCGGCGGTCCTGGCTTGCCTGGCCGATGCAGACGCATTGCGTAGTCTATCCGCGAATCGCCGGGCGGCCCTGTGGGAATCGCTGGCGCAAGATGATCCCGCGATCGATTTGCCACTGTTATCGCAGCAAGACGCCGATGAAGCTCCGCCGGAAACATTGATGCCACCCACGCTGCAGGAGGATGTTTACGCCGACTACAACGCCACCGGTCTAAGTCTCCGTGGCCATCCGCTGGGCTTTTACCGCCAACACCTGACGGAACTTCAATGCGTTACGGCCAGTCAGCTTGCCGGTTTGCGCGACGGGCGTCGTGTTCGTGTTGGCGGATTGGTGATGTTGCGGCAACGTCCCGCGACCGCCAAGGGAATCACCTTTGTTACCCTGGAAGACGAAACGGGATCCGTCAATCTGGTGATCTTTCCCAATGTCTGGCGCCGCTTTTACAAAACCGCGCAGACGCATCAGGCTTGGTTGGTCGATGGTCAGTTGGAAAATCGTCAGGGGGTCATTCACGTCGTTGTCGGGAATCTACAACCACTGCCAGGCCAGGCGGATGAGCTGCCGTTGCAACCTCGCAATTTTCATTAGACGAGCGGCAGAAAGTTAGCGACCATCGTTCCGCCGAGCTGAGCGGCATTTTCGACTCCTGCGACATCTACGGCGTCTGCAGCCATCCCTAAGGTCTGAGAACCCGACCCGTCTCTGAGTCTGAAGCGCTACGGACCCCAAATTTCGTTTGGCCTATGGCGTCAACCGGATGCCCAAGGGTAGCGATTCGCCAAACACCGCGTTTTGATCTTCTTGATCCAAGCTGCCGCCTGAATCCAAAAGCTGCAAGTAGCTGGGTTTGCTGCCAGCATCTAACAACCAACGCTGCACTTTGACACGTTCGTCCGACGGGAGGTCGCGAAAACGATCCCCCGTCCGTCGGGCTAACTGCACCAACGTCAGCGAAAGCGCCGAGGTTTTCTCGGCATCGCGTGCCAACAATTCTGGCAACCAGTTGCGGACTTCTTCGGTGGGAAGTGCCGTATTCAATGGCCCATACAGCGGTTGACGGCTACCCAGACGTCCAAGTGCCCAGATGATTGCTTCGTGTGTTTTGTGGTGTTTGATTTGGCGTAACTGCCGCAGTCCCAACCGGGCCAGATTGATTTTGGTCGCCAGCGGCAAGCGTTCCAAAGAGCCCATCAATCGCCACAATTCGTTGGCCTCGTTCGCTTCCATCCGCTGGGCACGCCCTTGCAGCATGCCGACCAGCGGAGCGGCTAGCTGTTGCTGCTGCGTTGTGGTCAGGCCTCCCGCGATGCGACGCCACAAGATCACCGATTCCAGACGCGAGCTGACGGTGGGAAAGGCCAATTTGCCATAGATTTCGCGCCACGTCTGCGCGACCCGCCAGTCATCTACCGCGACGCCATAACCGGGCCGGAGGCAATAACCAAGCAAATTTAACCAGCGAGCTTCGTGCTGTGGCGTCTGTTTGCGACCGTCACGATGGTCTAACAAGGTTTGCTAGAGCTGCCGCAACAGCGCCGGGGGCCACTGCGTTCGTGATAACTCCAAATCCCGCTGCAGCGCCTTCACCAAGCGGTTGGGAGGTTGGTCTGCCCGGGGACCGAAGACACTCCGCAACCGTTCCTGACACCGTTGCGAGGTCTGGTCATCGATGATCCCGATCGCTTCTCCCTGGCCAGTATGCGCGGTGCGGTCGGTCTCCACGGTGCTGCGAATGTCAAATTCCAAATTCCAGCGTTTGCCAGCGTGGACATCAACGCAGTACAAACCCAGTGTTCCGATTTCGCTTAATTCCGCTTCCAGGTTGATATCCAGCCTCGCCTCCTGTCGACTTTTGCCCCGCATCAGTGCGGTACAAATCGGTGGCAGAGGCGTGGCCTCATTGACGTCCAGCGTGACCAAGCTGCCGGCAGCATCGGCAAGACGGGTACTGCTATACCAGAGCGGAAACTGCACGGGCGACCCGATCTGTAACCGTAAAGGATGTTCCGCTGCGGTGAAACTGTGTCCAGGTTGCGCGTTTCCGGGAATCAAGCACAGTCCGGTCGGTGGCGACTGGGCGACCTGCAGGTAATACGTTCGGCCCAGGTTGGCGACGATCCTCACTCCCGCTCCAAGCCGCACCATTCCGTAATAGGCCGCACCGCGCGCGACCGCCAAATCCAATCGATCATGATCCAAGACCTCGATCTGCCATCCTGCCGGTTGGCTGGGGGCAAACCAGCCTTGCAAAACTTGCACCAGCCGCTGTCGAATCGCGGGGGCCGCCAGGACACCGCCGTTGAACAAAACGTACTGAGGGACATCGGAGGCCGCCGCGTCGTCCTGATCCAAGCCGCTGCGACGGTGATCACTCAGGAATTGGGCCAAGTGCCGGGTGATGGCAGGATCTGCCGCATAGGGCAGCCCAAACTCCTGGAATCCACTGCTGCCGCTTTCTGGGACCGCAGTCAACGGAACGACCGGAAAAAAACCATCCAACAGCACTTGGTTGATCTCCCGGTCAGTTACCGAAATCTGGATGCCGCCGCCAAGCAATTGCGAACCCTCGGCGGGGAGGTGAATGGTGTGCTCGGGAGGGGGGTTGTCGCCCAGCATGGTTTCCTTGGCCAACCGCGAGGCCTGGACCAATCGCTCCCACTGTTCAGGCGATAGATTGCTGCCCGCATTCTGCTGTAGCCACTTCGACTCCGCGTGTTTGGCGATCGCTAAATCCAAATTATCGCCGCCCAAAATCAGATGTTTTCCGACCGCAACCCGATGGAACTGAATCTGGTCATCGTCCGCGTTTTGAACGCGAATCAGCGTCAGGTCGGTCGTGCCTCCGCCGATGTCGCATACCAAGATCAACTGCCCCGCAGCAACCTGCTGCTGCCATTGATCGCGGTGACGATCAATCCAAGCATAGAACGCGGCTTGTGGTTCTTCGATGAGATAGACACGCGGCAATCCCGCTTGCTTGGCGGCGCGAATGGTTAGTTGCCTGGCGACCTCGTCGAACGATGCCGGCAAGGTAATCACGACATCTTGGTCGGCCAAAGGAGCATCGGGGTGCTGGTGATCCCAGGCACAGCGCAGATGTTCCAGATAGGCTGCCGATGCATCGACGGGAGATAGCCGATCCACGTCCGCATCGCCATGCCAAGGGAGCAAATCGGCGGTGCGGTCGACCGCGTCGTGACACAACCAGCTTTTCGCCGATCCCGCCCGGCGTCCCGGGGCACGGAGCCCAGCATCGCGGGCAAGAGCGCCCACGCAGGCTCGCGGGGTGGCACCGGTTTGCCACGGTAAAAGTTGGGGTTTTCCCGCACGTTCAGTATCTGTCCATTGGTAGTGAAACGACGGCAATGTTTCGCGGCGTTCCCATTGCCCCAGATCGACCCACTGCGGCGT
>SLFV01000260.1 GCA_007124075.1 Roseimaritima sp. | reverse complement strand
TCGTTTTGAAACGATACTGGGTTTCATGTCGGACGAATTGACACCCGATCAGCGGAGGGGCCTCCTGCAGCGAGTTACCGCGGACCACGATTTCGCGTTAAGACTGGTCGAGCAAGGTCATTTCTTGCGTTTGATCGGGCTGATTCGTGAAGAGCCCCGTCACCGCAAATCAATGCTGGAGCCTCTGTTACGGAACGCTGTGGGGCTGGAGCAACTTCTAAAACGTTCGGAAGTTAATGTTTTCTTCTCAAAGCTGAAGGAGTGGCAAGATTCCCGTTTCAGCACGGAGGTTGTGGCCGCTTGGGTCGGGGAAGACGACATTCTAAAGCGTTTACTTATCTGCGGTTACCGCGATGCGTTGCTATCTCTGAACCTAAATTTGCAGGCCGACAATCGCACTGGCGAGCTGGTTGCAACGATTGCCTTGCACCCGCAAAGTCTGGCCGAACTACAGTCGCAGCAACGAATTGAATCGCTACTTGCCTTGGCTGCGGATTTGACGGCTGAGGCACCACGGCAGACCTTTATCGAAAAGTTGCTTCATCAAACAGAGACGGTGCAGCAGTTGATCAACCGCGATCAATTTCAGACGCTGTTGACGTTGATCACCAAGATGAATGCTTCCCTAAACCGATCGATGTTGTTAAGTAAACTGATCCGCAGTGATGCGACTGCAGACTACGTTGCGAAGAAAGACAGGGCGGAGACGTTGCTGCAGGAACTGACGCGGTATCTTTCAGATCAATCACTGCTGAACGATTTGTTGGTCCCCATGTGTAGCAGTGAAGCGATCATGACGGCGATGATTCAACAGCAACAATTTGACGCGTTACTGACGCTGGGAGATTCAATCTCCGATGCATCGCAGCGTCGTCGTTTTTGGGGCAGCTTGCTGTTGTCGGCCAAAGCAATCGACCAACTGAAGCATCGCGGACGTTTTGACACGATCTTCTCGACTGTCCTGAACCATACATCTGCCAGGGAAGATATCGCCGTATTAGAACGATTGATCTTCACAGACACTTCACTCAGGACGCATTTGGACCTGGGGCATCTTCCAAACTTGCGCGAATCGGTCGGGCGAATTGACGATCCCGAATCCCGGAACCTGCTGCTGGAAAAACTAGAATCGCAGTCGCCCTCGACGGATCCGGATGCCCCTTCCCCGAAGGGCTAGTGCGGTACATCTGTTGGACCGGCGGGGTCGCACGCCGAATGGTTCATTCAAGCCCACAGCGTTGCTGAAGTCGGCGGCGAGTCTGGCGGATCAACTCCGGTGGCAACGGTCCTGCCTTGGTTGCGGCGATGTTTTCCTGCAGATGTTGCGGGTTACAGGTGCCAACGATTGTCGTCTGGCAGGCGGGATGCGACAGCGTGTACCGCAATAGAAATTCCGCACGGCTGGTTCCGGCGGGCAGCAAATCATCCAACCCTGCCTGTTGCCAGACAGCATTTAGCGCGGGGCGTTGGATTTCCGCATCGGGACCACCCTGCGCAACCCCGCCACGAATGATAACCCCCGCCCCGCTGTCGGCCACCTGCCGCAACATCAGGTCATGTTCCGGTGCCAAGCAGGAGAAGGGAATCTGAAAAGTATCGAACACATCCAATGCGATCAGATCAGGCAACATCGGTAGTTTGCTGGAAACCCCCAGCCACCGGATCAGGCCACGCTGGCGAAACCCAAGCAGCAGATCGATTAAACCGTTGCGCTGCAACGTTTGTGCATCACCTCCATGAAACTGCAGCAGGTCAATCACGTCAGTTCGCAGGCGACGCAGGCTGGTTTGCAGATTCCGCTCGATGACCTCGCGCTGCCAAACGTGATCAATCTCCAGATGATCGGCATGTTGGGTGTACACACAGCCACACTTTGTCGCAATCAGGAATTCATCCCGGCGACCACTCAGGTAGCATCCGATCCGCTCTTCAGCCAACCCGTAATCAGGGGAGGTATCGATGAAATTGATCCCGGCATCCAAAACCGAATGCAAAAACGCCTCGGCTGAGGGTTCGTCAACAACCCGGACTCCCCATGTTCGCGGGCCTCGCAGCCCCATACTGCCGTATCCTAACTGGGTGACCACCGCTCCGGTGCGCCCGAGCGTTCGGAGCGGCAGGCCATTTCCCGCACGCGTGCTCGGATTTTCGGGCCCTTGGGAATCATTCATAAGCTTTCGGAAATCCTGGGATTCGGGGCCGGCAGCAGCGCCGATGCTAAGGCCAGGTCAATCGCTGGCGGATCTAGTGGGTTTGTCAACATTCAATTCCCGATTCGAGGAACTCGCCAGAATTCGCCTCGCTCGGAAAGTTCTGACGAATACCACCACGGACCAATCCTTATTTTTATCGCTGACAAACCACCACAGCTTCCCGTTCTTATGATCCTTCCCATCCCTGCCCGTGACGGGCAGGGGGGAGACAGGCAAACGGGACCGCGATTGAGCTCACATTGCTGGTAGATTTTGCAGTATACCAAATCGCACCGTCGCTTTCCTTCCGCTTGGCTTTTCTGTGATATTTACGGTACGTTTGCCTAGGCCAAGCGTTCATAAGGTTGATTGAAGCAGAAAGTTTGCTGGCGTTCAGCTACACTGGTATTTCAGGACAAACGGTTTGGGAAAGACACCGAAACCGGACCACCCCCTCGAAACCGCAACCGGGCATTCACAGATGTATCGTTTCCTCATTCGCGGCGTTGTTGCCACCAGTTTGCTTATGGCTTGGGCATTACCGGCGGTATCGCAGTCGCTATCCAGCCTACCCCCGCAAGAGCGACTACACGTCAAACAGGTTCGAGACAAAGTGCAAGACGCCGGGGTTGCTTACCAAGCGGGTGAATTCGAACAAAGTGGCCAGCACATTCGGGAAGCGATGGATTTAATTGGAAAAGCTCTGGAATCTGGTAATGCCAAGGTATATCGCGAACTTTCACCCGCGTTTGGTCGGATTGCTCGCGCGCACGCTCTCTTGGAACTGGAAGGCATTCGTTTACCGTTGTTTGAAAAACCCACTCCGCCAGCGGCCGATTCGCCAACCCCATCGCCGCGACCGACAAAGCCTGAACCTGAGCCTGCAGACCAGGGGGTGAGTTTCTCCTCTGACGTCGCCCCGATTTTGGTGCAAAAATGTGGAAACTGCCACGTCCAGCGAAACCAAGGTAACTTCTCGCTGGCAAACTTCGAACTATTGATGCGAGGCATTCCGGGGGTCGGTGTCGTGGTTTTTCCTGGTGACGACGTCGGCAGCCGGTTAATTGAAACGATCGAAACCAAAGACATGCCTCGTGGAGGCGGATCGGTCCCCGACGATCAGTTGGAAATCTTGAGAACTTGGGTCAAACAGGGGGCAAAGTTCGATGGGCCCTCGCCACGCGCACCGCTGGTCGCCTACGCCAAACCTCGTTCCGGGGCCGCCGCCCAACCTGCGACTTCCGCTGCGGCGGAAATGCCCTCCGGCATCGCACGCCCCACGGGCAAGGAAACCGTCAGTTTTGCCCGTGACGTGGCTCCCCTGCTGGTTAACAACTGCACTGGCTGTCACATCGACGCCATGAATAACACGAGCGGCGGCTTGTCCATGAATAATTTCTCTCAGCTGATCAACGGCGGAGACAGCGGGCCCATTGTAGAACCTGGCAAGGGGGACGAAAGCTTGCTGGTCCGTAAACTACGTGGCCAGGAAGGTGCGATCATGCCCGCCGGAGGGCGTCCCCGACTGTCCGAAGAATCCATCGCCTTGATCAGCACTTGGATTGACGAAGGGGCAACTCTGGATGGCGGTTCACCGACTCAGTCGATCCGTGTCATGGCATCCTTGGCCTGGGCGAAAGCGGCCAGCCACGAAGAATTACTGGAGCGCCGTAAGCAGAACGCGGAGGAAAATTGGCGATTGGGGGTCAACACGACGTCACAGCAGCAAACGCGGCGTTTGGAGAATGAGCAATTTTTCATTTTGGGCAGCGTTTCCCCCGAGACCATAGAAATGGTGGCCGCCAGTGCCGAAGCAGCAGCGCAGAAGGTCAAATCAGTGGTGCCTTCCACAACGGATCAACCGCTGTACCGTGGACGGGTTACATTGTTTGTGCTCCCCAAACGGTACGAATACGCTGAATTTTCCCGCATGGTCGAGAAGCGTACGGTGCCCATGCAGTGGAGCGAACACTGGAATTACGATTTGATCGACGCCTACCTACCGATTGTCGTAACGGGTAACGACACGGAAAAGGAGATCGCAGATCGCCTGATCGGCCCGCTTACCAGTCTAGCAGTCGCGATGCAGGGCATTGATGTTCCCCGCTGGTTTTCCGAAGGAATCGGCCGCGCTGCGACCGCAAAATTTGCGGGGCGAAACAATGAACTGGTCGCGGCTTGGAAAGCCGAATTACCCAAGGCCTTCGAAACGGTAAAAAAATCGGACGACTTGCTCAAAGGTAGGCTAAACCCAGAACAAGCCGATTTGATTTCCTTCGCATTGGGATCCACGATCCTGGATCGGGGCGGGAAACGTAGTTTTGATCAGCTTTTGAAATACCTTGCCGATGACCTGGAGTTTGATGAAGCCTTCAAGAAAGGGTTCCGCGCTGCCCCGCCGGAATATCTTGACCAGTGGCTGGGAAAGTACACCAACGCCAAATGGTAGCCACCGCAGGTCGTCTCTCCTTCGTTTTTTGCCTTAGCATCGTGCGGGAAATAACTGTCCTATTGAACCTTCTCTCCAGGCCCCGCGAAGCGGGAATAGCCGGGAGAGATCGAGAGAGAGGGTAAAAGTTCCGA
>SLFV01000168.1 GCA_007124075.1 Roseimaritima sp. | reverse complement strand
GGCGGCACGCACACGCTTTGATCTGGAAATGTTGCAAGAGGTAGGGCATTGCCCAGGAATCGAAAATTATAGTCGCTTGCTGGCGGGTAAACCGCCTGGAGCGACGCCCGATACGCTGTACGATTACTTTCCCGACGACTTTATCACCTTGGTTGACGAATCTCACGTGACGGTGCCACAGATCCGCGCGATGTACGCTGGTGACCGTTCCCGCAAGACGACACTGGTCGAACATGGTTTTCGCTTGCCAAGCGCCCTGGATAACCGTCCGATGAAATTCGAGGAGTGGGAGTCGCGTGTCGGACAGATTGTTTTTGTTTCCGCGACGCCAGCAGAATACGAATTACGTGACGCTGGAGGGGAGGTGGTCGAACAGATCATTCGGCCGACGGGGCTGCTGGATCCCGTAATTGAAGTCGTGCCGGCTCGCGGTCAAGTGAATCATCTGTTGGAGGAGATCCGCACACGAGCTGGCAAGGAGGAACGGGTTCTGGTGACAGCGCTGACGAAACGCTTGGCGGAGGACTTGTCCAGCTTTTTGCAAGAGCAAAATGTCCGCTGCCGCTGGTTACATAGCGAGCTGAACGCGTTCGAGCGAGTCGAACTATTGCAAGACCTGCGCTCGGGCCAGTTTGATTGTCTGGTGGGTGTGAACCTGTTGCGAGAAGGCTTGGATCTACCCGAAGTTTCGTTGGTCGCGGTGCTGGACGCAGACAAGGAGGGGTTTCTACGTAGCGAAACAAGCTTGATTCAAACCATCGGTCGCGCGGCTCGAAATGCGAATTCGAAAGTGATTTTGTACGCGGATAAAGTCACCGAATCGATGCAGTTGGCGATTGATGAAACCGGCCGCCGACGTGCGATCCAGCAACGACATAACCAGGAACATGGGATTGTTCCGATGACCGTTAAACGAACAGCGCGCGCCGGGATCGAACAGGATGCAGCAAAGCGGCGACAAACTGCCGCCAAGGCACAAACCGACAAAGATGGTCAGTATGTGACAATCGAATATGTAGAACAGTTGGAACAGGAAATGTTGCAAGCGGCGGAGGAACTGGATTTCGAACGTGCCGCTCAGCTTCGCGATCGAGTCGTACAGCTTAAGGAAGCGATCGGCAAACCGCTTGCGGAAGTGGAATACACCAGTTCCAGCGCCCGCGGGCCGTTAGGTCGCCAACGTAAGGGGGGCAAGCGACAGGCAACCACCCGCGGAAAAATCCCACGCCCCAAACGAGGCTGAACCACAACCTAATTGCTGCGTCGTTTTGGGCTGGACGCCTCGTTACTATGACCGGGTGGACGATCCTTTTCATTCCTCGGAAGACAAAGCAAAGTAGCGTTATGAGTGAACATACGACGAATTGGCCTGAGTTGGCGATTGGATTGTACGAACGATTGACTGGAAAAAACGCGGAGATTACCTACGAGTTCGTCAACATGAACGTCAAAGTTCCCAGTGGCACGGGAGACAACGCCGAGCACGCACAGTGGGGTTTCGATGGCGTGATTAAAATCCGGACGTCCAACGGTGACGACCCAAACTGATAGTGGCTGGCCGAATCGATGGGACGATCAACGGTCAGCCATTTCGCTTGGTCGCCAACGATGGCGATATCATCTTTTTCATCAACAGTTTGCGATCGCTGAGATGGATTCCTCCAGTCTCCCCCCAATACTTCGCTGGGATAGAGTCTGGTTTAGCTGCGAATCGTCTGACTTTAACCTTGAACCTAGGGCGACTCGGATCGTGGCGAATCGCTCCCGCGGGTGCGTTTTGGGTTCGCTGGTTGATCCGTGCCCGATCGCCTCGGAGCAGGAGCTAAAACGCTGTCGCAATCGCATACAATCCAAACGGTTTTTGTCACCGGAGCTACCGGGTATATCGGCGGACGACTTGTCCCCGCGCTGCTGGAACAGGGACACCACGTTCGCTGTTTGGCGCGTCAACCTCGAAAGCTGGAGCACCGCACCTGGAGGGACGATCCGAAAGTATCGGTCGTTGCGGGCGATTTGGTGGACGTCGGCGAACTGTCGCAGCAGTTATCGGGCTGCACCGTGGCCTATTACCTGATCCATTCAATGGTAGCCTCCGGTGCTGGGTATGCCGAGCAAGATCGAATTTTGGCGATGAATTTTGCGACCGCTGCAGCACAGGCGGGCGTGCGAAGAATCATTTACCTGGGTGGTTTGGGAGAACTGGGCGACGGCCTGAGCCAGCACCTAAGATCGCGTCGGGAAGTCGAATCTTGCCTCGCTTCCAGCGGCATTCCCGTGACAACGTTACGAGCCGCGATGATTGTTGGTTCAGGCTCAGCATCGTTTGAGACATTGCGATATTTGGTTGAGCGGCTACCAGTGATGGTGTGCCCTGCATGGGTGAAGACCGAGTGCCAACCTGTAGCGATCAGCGATTGCCTGCACTGGCTGGTGCGTTGTCTTGCGGAACCTGAAACCGCCGGAAAGACATTAGAAATCGGTGGTCCGGATGTGCTGACTTACACCGAATTGATGCAGATTATGGCCGAATCACTCGGGCTTCGCCGCAGAGTAATCCTTCCGTTGCCGTTCTTGACCCCCAGGCTAAGCTCGTTGTGGATCAGTCTAGTGACCCCGGTTTCCTACCGAATTGCGCGGCCACTGGCTGACGGTCTGAAAAACCGTGTTGTGGTAACGAACTCGCTGACCCAAGATCTACTGCCGCACGAGGCGTTGGGAATTCGCGAAGCGATAACACGCTCGCTGCGAAAAATCGAACAGAACGCAGTGGAAACGCGATGGTCTGCGGCAGGAACCATGGAGGGCGACCCAGACTGGGCGGGGGGCACGGAATTTACGGACCGGCGATCTGTGGTGATCAACGCTCCGCCCGAGTTGGTGTTTGCTGCGGTTTGCCGAATCGGAGGAGGGAATGGCTGGTATGCGGCAGATTTGCTGTGGCGGATCCGTGGCTGGCTGGACCAACTGGTCGGCGGCCCCGGTTTGCGGCGGGGACGTCGCCATCCCGAACTGGTGGAGTACGGCGAAGCTTTGGACTTTTGGCGAGTAGCCGATATTACCCGCGATTCTTCGCTGTTGTTACGAGCCGAAATGAAGGTACCGGGCGAGGCGTTATTGCAATTCTTCCTGCAGCCCGAAATCGATCACAACAATGCGACCGATGGCAAGTCGACGGGAGACAACGCAACCGGCAACGGTACTGACTTACGACAGCGGACTCGACTGCAAATGATCGCTCGTTTTCGGCCGAAAGGTTTGATCGGGTTGATGTATTGGTACGCGGTCGTTCCACTGCATAATTTCGTTTTTGAGGGAATGCTCAGGGGTATCCGAGTGACAGCCGAAACGATGAATCGAAGCAAATCTCAGCATCCCATCATCGACAACCCCGAAAACGCCGCTTCATCGGCCGTGCATGAACCGTCAACGGGAACAGAACGTCCGCTCAGCCGCTGTCTAGCAGCAGACGGCAAGGTGGCAACCGATACCCCCGCACGATCGATGGGATACGGACGCGCCCGCTTATACCTAGGCATTTCCGCCGTGGGAACGATGGTGTTGGCCAGTGCGTTGGGACTTTGGATTGACTTTCCCAGCTTTCTTCACAACCAGTTTTCCGACTCGTGGGTCGGACATGGTAGTGCCTTGTTCAGTTTCGCAATCCTGTATGCAGGCTTGCAGTTGCCGTTTGACCTGCTGGGGGGATTCTTGTTGCCATCGCGTTTCGGGAGGTACCACGAACGTTTGGGGACGTACCTGAAAGGTTGGACTCGCGGGGTAGCGATTCATCTACTGATGATGTTCTGCGTTGCTTACTGTTTGCTGGTCGCGGGTGGGACAGCGGGACGTGTTGGGACAGCGCTCGGCGGTGGCGCGATTGTGATCGCCGTGCTGCTGACTCGCACGGGACTTGCCGCTGCAATGGCCCCTCTAGGGCTAACACGAAGTCTACCCCAATCCCTGGGGTCACAGTCACCATTGCCGGTGCTTATGGGCTCTAGCGACGACCCGGGATTTACCGGCGGAGTCGCCGGGGTTTGGCGTCCCAAATATCACATCATCTCACAACGATGGTTGGAATACTTGGGCGATGACGATTTTTCATTAGCCCTCCGCCGGCGTTCAATGATCGTTGAATCGGGGGCATGGCTGCGGGGTCGTATCCTAGCGATCGCGTTCACGATCGCTGGGATTTTATTTGCTAGCATGATGATTAGCGACCAATACATTGGCACAGCGGCGGGGGTCATTCAATTGAGTCTTTGGTTCACGCTATGGTCTTTCATCGGCTTGCTCTGTTTACCCAGTTGGAGCCAGCGGGCGGTGATCGAAGTGGACCAAAAAATTTCCGAATCTGGCGTGGCTGCCGCTGATTTGGATCGTGTCACACGTCGACTGGATCGGTTACAGGATGACGAACCCGAGCGTCCGGTAATGGTCGAAAGGATCTTTCATCCGGTGCCTAGCGTGCAGCGACGGGTTGCGGGCCCGCAGGTACACGGGGTCAAGGGATACTGGGATGCTGCCAGGACCAGTGTCTTCCTGAGCATCGCCGGTTTGGGGTTGCTGGGAAGAGCCGTCCACTGTAACTGCGGTCGCCCATCGCTATGGATCTTCCTGCCAACCGATTAGCAGAAATCGTCGGGAGAATGGTGTCATCAACGCGCGTCGCTTGCGATTCGACGGCCCAATCTATACGCTAATCGCTGTCGGCATACGGATTCTCGGCGCGCCGCAGATCGAGGTCAAGATGCCCGTTGCTAAAACCTTCCGCC
>SLFV01000363.1 GCA_007124075.1 Roseimaritima sp. | reverse complement strand
GTTGCGGGACGATCCGGCGGTCGCCTACGATCGGCTCCGCGGTCCGCCGGGCGGTTTGATGATTGACCTGGGGTTTCCGCTTGCGCGGCGTTTCATGGGTGCCAGTGCATGTTGAGCCTGGTACGCGACCTCTGCGATCAAGCTATCCAGGCGATTGCGAAAAATCGCGAATGCCGCCAACGATGGGATCGCAACCAGTAGGCCACCGACAGTGGTAACCAACGCTTGATAGATCCCCGACGCTAAATCGCTAGCACCGGCGGTGCCCGCAGAACCGGCAACTTCCTGAAATGCAAATACCATCCCCGTGACGGTACCCAGCAAGCCGACCATCGGGGCAATGTTGCCGATCACGGACAAGTACTCGATTCTTCGCATCAAGCGGGCCGCCTGATCGGCCAATGAATCTTCGACCGCTTTTTCCATCTCTCTCCAGCCGAACTCCAATTCCGAAAGACCGCTGAGGAGGACAAAACTAAGTACGCTGGGAGTGCGACGGCACACCGAATCCGCATCCGCAAGCTTGCCCTGAATCAAACCTTGCCTAACGGTCTCGGCTAAACCATCAGGCACGATTTCTTTTCTTCGCAGGGTCATGAATTGGTCAAAAACCAGGTAGGCGGCGGTCATGCTGAGCGATAATAAGACCAGTAGGATGCACGCACCAATCCAGCCGCCGCTGAAAATTACTTCGTTCCAACCGGCAGCGAGTGCCCCCTGGGAGGATGGAAACTGAGAGTCATAAATCGTTGCGATTTGCATGGTGTCAATCATGAAAACGCTGGCGACGGTGAATCCTCGCCGATTCGTGGTTCGCAATGGTATCCATGGTCCGCCAGCCAATTCCACGAATCAGCAATGCACTGCCGGATTGGGGGTACGCGATACTGGATTTCAGCGATCGCTCGGCGGCTGTCGTAGTAATGGTAGCAAGCACTCATCCGTAGCGCTGCGCGATTGAAATCGGGTTCGTTGTTTCCCAGCGCGGTCAACAGGTCCCCCGCAGTGCCAGTGATCCAACGGGCGACCGGACCAAGCGGGATGCAAGGTTTTCGCTTCCCCAAAAGTCCGGCAATCATCCGCCAAAAGTGACGCAGCGAAATATTCTCACCGGCGAGAATGTATTTGTGTCCCCAAAGCTGACGGCTTGTCACGCGGACAATCGCAGCGGCAACTTCACTGGCGTGGCAAATACTTAATCCACCGGTGGGAGCGAACAGCGGTTGGTGCTTAGCCACTGCAAGCAGCATGCGACCTGACGAAGGGCCCCAGTCCCAGGGCCCCAGCATGAATCCCGGATAAACAATAGTGACCGGGTCGCCACGATTCGCCGCATCCTGCACAACCCTTTCCGCCGCTTTCTTGCTGTCCACGTAACTGCAACTGGGCTTGGGCAGACGAGCCGCAGTTTCCGAGATCGGTTCGCCCAGGGACGTTGCGGGGGCTAGGGTATCGACGGTAGACACATGGACCATCGGAACCGCATGGGTGTTCGCTGCGGTGATCAAGTGCCGCGTTCCCTGTTCGTTGACCGCAAACGATTCGGCGCGGCGTTTCCTGCCGATATGGATTAACGCGCCGCAGTGGATCACGGCGTCCACCCCACGCACCGCTTGTTCAATTCGACTCCCCTCCCGCAAGTCTCCCAAGACCGGTTTGACATTCAGGTCTTTCACCGCAGTGAGGCTGCCGCTTTCCCGAACCAAAACTCGGACATCATCCCCTTGCCTCAGTAAATGCCTGATAACGTTGTTTCCCAGTAATCCGGTGGCTCCCGTTACAAGTACCAGCACGAGTTCTCTCCGCAGATTGGATGCATAATTGTCATACGCCCCCAAGTATCGCCGATCCAGGCCTCCTGGGGTACCCGTTTATCATCTGGTACGATTGTCCAAGATCATCGCAGACCCGAAGGTGATCATCACTGTCAGTCATACCACACCCAGTTACCCCTGTGGGAAGGAGTTTTGAATTGACCGCTCCAACGATCAGCAGCCAGCAGGTTTCGGACATGATGGACGAATTGGAACGATACGGGCAGGCCCACGTGCTGGGTTTCTGGGACCGCTTGACCCATGCCGAACAGGTAAGTCTTTTTGCCCAACTGTCCAGTATTTCCCTGCCGGAACTGGCGGCCTTGGCCGTCCAGCAGCAAACCGCGGTGGACTATGCGTCCCTGGCAGCAAGGGCTTCCAGTCCCCCTGCAGTGCAGGCCGATGGGCGGGGAGCGGCTTGGCAGGTATCTGAGGCGGTTGTCCGTGGCCAGCAGGCGTTAAGTGCCGGTCAGGTGGCCTGCCTGATTGTTGCCGGTGGACAGGGGACGCGTTTAGGATTTGACAAGCCCAAAGGGATGTTTCCCATTGGGCCGGTATCTGGACGAACGCTTTTCCAGCTTTTTGCTGATCGGTTGATTGCGATCGGTCAACGATACGGCAAACGGATTCCGGTCTACCTGATGACCAGTCCCGCGACGCATGACCAGACAGTGCAATACTGGGAAGAACATGATTGGCTTGGCTTGGATCCCCAGCAAGTGCGAATATTCTGTCAGGGGACCATGCCAGCGGTGGATTGCGAAACCGGTAAGATCCTCATGACGTCTCCCGCCGAAATCGCGCTCAGCCCCGATGGTCATGGGGGGGCTCTGGGCGCACTGCGGCGATCGGGATGCTTGGATGATGCGGCAGGGCGCGGAATTCGCTACTTATCGTATGGACAAGTCGACAACCCTCTGACGCAATTGTGCGAACCCAGCTTACTGGGGCATCACATCTTCTCTGGTAGCGAAATGACGACTCAGGTGGTCCGCAAACGCCATCCAACCGAAAAGGTGGGCAACGTCGTCTTGGCCGACGGACGTGTGCAGATTATCGAATACAGCGATCTGCCCGAGGATGCCGCCAGACGTACCGATGACCAGGGGAACTTGGTGCTGTGGGCCGGGAATATTGCGGTACATGTTTTTGATATCCAGTTTCTTCAATCAATGGCTCACCAAGCCGAAGCATTGCCATTCCATCGGGCGATTAAAGCCGTGCCCTACGTCGATGCGGACGGACAACTGCGGGTTCCCGACAAACCCAACGCAATCAAGTTCGAACGTTTTATTTTCGACTTGCTGCCACATGCAGAACACGCATTCGTTGTGGAAGGAAAACGGGAACAGGTGTTTGCACCGGTAAAGAATGCCGATGACGCCGATGCAGACACGCCGCGACTGGCAAAACAGGCCATCGTCCTGCTTGCACGCGATTTGTTGTCAACAGCGGGAGTTGCGGTCGCGGAGGGTGTCCAGGTGGAAATTCAACCGCAGTTTGCGCTGGACGTCGCCGAAACGCGAGAAAAGCTGAGCGGGGTAGATCTGATCTCCTCCGACCGATATTTCAGTGTTTGACACGAATCTCTTCTGGATTCCAGCCGCGCTCGACATGCGGCTACCATACTCGAGATTCCGGCCGTTGATGATTTTAGTCCTCTAGCTCGAAGGAGTAACTGATGGAAGCGTGTGACTTGGTGCAGAAACAATGCAAGCCCTGTGAGGGTGGAGTCCCGCCACTTTCTGAGATGGAAGTTCAAGAGCATCTTCGTGCGACACCGCTTTGGGGGGTGGGTCAGGAGCGAAAGCACATCGAAAGACGCTGGAAATTCGCGGACTTTGTCACCGCGATCGCCTTCTTGCAGCAGGTCGCCGACGTCGCCGAACAGGAACAACATCATCCGGATTTGCACCTGACCGGATATCGGCATGTCAAGGTCGTTTTGACCACACATGCGATCGGTGGGCTGAGTGAAAATGACTTTATCGTTGCCGCTAAATTAGATGCATTAGAAGATCATGCGTCGTGATCGGGCTTTGAAATTGCTAGCCGAGTGCACGGGGAACGACATTTGGTCTCCCGAATATTGTCGCGACGCCGGTGTGCCAGAGGATTGGCTGGAGGAATTAGCCGAAATCTACGAGTCGGGATTCCAAACCGATCGGGAAACAATTTACTGCGAAGATCGGATCGTCAATCAGTATCACGGCGTTCGGGACGTTCACTTAGCCGTGAGGTTGGGTGAATCGCTTGGGATCGATGTCATGAGGATCACTGCAGGTACACAGTTGCCGTGCGACATCGTGCTGGCGATTCAAGACGCCGTGCTGGAGGAATTGTGACCCCGCCCCGCATGGCTGGCCCGCGAAACGGGTCAGCGTGGGCAACAGCATCGTCGAGCGGGCGGCAGGTCAAGCAAAAGGACTGGTCTTGCCTGGTACCGGCACCGGGTAACGCAGGTCGCCGTCTGGCTTCAGCGGCGCGTCCTGGTCAAATGCGGTCAACGCGTCAAAATCAGCCAATGCTTGGTTGCTGTTCATCGCGTCGTCCCATTTAACGACCTTACCACTGTAGGTCGCCATCCGACCTAAGATTGCGGTCATGGTGCTTTTTGCCCCGTACTCCGCCTCGTTGGGAACCTCGCCAGCCCGCAACGCAGCAAACATATCGTAATGTTCTTGCTGCCACCCACGACCGCTAGGCTCCTTGGCGTCACTCTGGAACAGCAACTTGCCCTGTAGATCAAACAACTTAGCGCCTGAAACATCCGCGATCCCTTTGGTGCCATGAGCATATTCAGAAACGCTGTTCCAGCAGCCCTGGATGTGACGGCACTGACTGATCATCTTGGGTTGATGCGCTCCTTTGTAGGTAAATTCAACCATGTGGTGATCATAAATCTGGCCATGATCGATGCCCTTGCGGACTTCGCGACCACCCTGCCCATTAGCCTCGATCGGG
>SLFV01000181.1 GCA_007124075.1 Roseimaritima sp. | reverse complement strand
GCGCGCTACGCAATCGATCTGGCCGAACGTATCACCGCGGGCGCATTTTCCCTGACCAAACTACGACGTTTAGACGACTGCGAAGCCCGAGGCGAAATGATGTCACTGTTGGGTTTTGGGCCGTGGTCCGCCGACATCTATCTGCTAATGGCCTTGAAACGTCCCGATGTCTTGCCACTGGGCGATTTAGGCCTGGTCAAGGGGGTCCAGGAAGCGACCGGGAGGACCTTTGCCGGACCGGACGCGATCGCTCGATACGCGGAGCGATGGCGACCATGGCGATCGGTCGCCACACGGATGATTTGGCAAGCGTATCTGGTCAACCGAGGACAAGATCCGTCACGCATCGCCGCCGGATGACCAGCGGAATCCCCCGGTCGCGGGTGACCGCCCCGACGTTCCGGTATTCACGGTCGATTGTGATTTGTGTGGAAGATTCTATGATTTGCGACTTCCAGTCGATAAGTCTTCTTTTATTCGTCTGTCCCGGCGGTTCCTGCTTGCCCGTGGAGGGGGAGATTGAGGTAAGGTAGATTGGTGTCCGCCGCTTCGTGTGGAGTGGAAAAATCAGCACGCCCCTGTACCCGCGGTTCCATGCCTGCAACCCAAATTCGTTCGCGACAAGTCAGCATGAGAACCACGTTGTTGATGATGGTGATCATCTGCTTCTTGTTGGCAACCGTTTTCTACGCCTTTCGCGTGCCGGTGATTCGCAACGAAGTTTACGGATGGTTGGGCCTGCAGACCAGTGACAGCGAGTCGCGGCAAACCGCACACCTGACCTTTTTGCTGTTGACCTATTCGGCCCCGTTGTTGCTGGCCACGCTACTGGGGATCGTCAACGCAATCTTGCGGCGTTGGTATCGCGATCAAGATGAAGCCAGTCAGAAGCGCCCCGCAAGTCCTTGGGACGAGGAGCAGAACGATGACCGATGAAATGAACTTACGTTGCCCGCAATGTGATGCCGTCCTAGCTTTACCTGCGGCGGCTGTTGGAAAGAAAACCCAATGCCCTGCGTGTTCATCGATCCTAAGGATTGCAGCGGAGGGTCTGGCACCTGTCCAATCCCCCCCATCGGCAACCTTGTCGACGGAATTGCAAGGGCCTGTTGCCTCCGTCAAGTCGCCAGGAGGTGATCCCGCGCAGAGCCTCCCTTCTGGGTTCACTGCCGAAACGCCAACGCATTCGCCTGAGCCCCAAGTGGGGAACCCCTACGCACCGTCGACCCAACTGGAGGCATCGTTGCCGGCAGAAGCGTCGCAGGCCATGCGGATCGAAACCGCAGTTCCTGATCAGTACTTGCACCCTGCCTGGAACTTATTTTTTCTGCATGCTGGATTGTTGATTGGTGTTGGCGCGGTCGTCTTGGCGTTTGACTTGATGGGCAGAGTCGCTGGACAGTTGGCGCAGTTTGCCGCCGTTTTTCCCGACGATCCGACTTGGGCCCTGGTGGCGGCCTACGGGGTTTCGTTGTTGTTTGGGATGATAAACGTCTACTTGAATGCGGGGATGACCAAGGTTTGTTTAAACGTGGGACGGGGGCGACCGACACGCTTTGGCGATGCTTTTTCGTTAACGCCTTTGATATTATGGCGGATCTTCGCAGGCTACTTCCTGTTATTCATGCCGCTAGCCCTACCCGCCGCGGTCATTGGCTTGGTTGCTTTTTTGATGGCGGAACATGCCGATCTGCCGGGACTCGCGATCATCGGAGTGGTTGCCCTAGGGGTGCTGGTTGTCGTTTCGATGTTAGTGGCGATTTGGTTGTTTACATGGCCTTGGTACTACGTTCTGATCGATCGTAATCTTTCCACGGTCGCTGCGATCAAGCAGGGCTATCTGGTGGCTCGAGTAAACAAACTAAACGGGTTTCTCTTGGCGTTGATCAACATAGGCTGCGGAACCGTTGGTCTGTGTATGTTGTACGTTGGATTAGCAGCGACCAAACCCCTCGCGACTTTGATTTCTGCGGTTGCTGTGTTGCTGATGTCTGGGCAGCGCGTCAGTGCGTCCATTGCTGCCTCCGCGGCCCGATCGCCTTCTACAACGGCGTTGCCGCCGCATCCGCATGCCCCTATGCCTGATTCGCAGCCCAATCCATTTACCTAAGGGCGGTTGCCGCCAATTGCTAAGGACCCACCCACGTGGAACCGCCGTTAAGCCCCGAAGATTATTCGAATCCTGATGTCGCAACTCCGCTTGTTTGGCGATTGAGGTCGCAAGAGCTTCGCTTGGGGTGTCCTCCCCTAGTGATGGGAATTTTAAACGTGACTCCTGACAGTTTTTCCGATGGTGGGCTGCATCAGCAAACTGAGGATGCGGTGTCTGCGGCTCTCCGAATGGAAGACGACGGTGCGGCGATCATCGATATCGGTGGCGAAAGCACTAGGCCTTACAGCTCCCCGGTTGCGGTTGACCAGGAACTGCGGCGGGTTGTCCCGGTTCTGGAACGTTTGGCAGGTCGTCTGACGATCCCAATCTCCATCGATACCTCCAAGGCGGCCGTTGCTGGCGCTGCGATCGATCTGGGGGCTGAGATCATCAACGATGTGACCGGACTGGAAGGGGACGCGGAGATGGCCGCGTTGGCAGCGGCCTCCAAGGTCGGCGTTTGTGTTATGCATATGCAGGGTAACCCGCAGACGATGCAAGATCATCCGCAATACATCGACGTTGTCGCGGAGATCTGCGATTACCTCACCCGACGCGCGCGCGTCTGTCTGGATTGCGGGATTGATCGCGAGCGAATTTGTTTGGATCCTGGGATTGGTTTTGGCAAAACACATCGACATAATTTGACGTTGATTCGCAACGCGTCGCGGTTTTGTCAGCTTGGCTGGCCGATCTTGGTGGGGCATTCTCGAAAAGGCTTTATTGGCAAGGTACTGGGTGATAACCAACGTGACCGCGATCCGGGAACGGTTGGTGTCTCGTTGGCGATGGCACTACAAGGAGCGCACGTGCTCCGGGTTCACAACGTTCGGTTGACGGTGGATGCCCTCAATCTGTTCGCTGCTTGCAGCCCAAGCGTTCCGCTCCAGTAAAGGCCTTAGGGAGACGAACAAACGGCCTACCCTAGCACCCGAAGTGTCGCCAGGCGGGACAGTTCTTGGACGCCTGGATTGGAGCTTTCCCGTGGGCCCGCGACGTTAAGGCGTTCCGGACGAATCCGGTGCATCCAGGTCTTCACCGCCTGGCAGTCCCATGGCTTGTCAAGCCGAACGAGCATGTACGGCTTTTCATGTTGCTTTGCCAATCGGAACGTCAGCAGTGTCCCCCCGGACAGTTTGCGAAGGTAGAAAATCAACGTTGCATCGCTGTCGACCACGTTCTGCTCCGTCCGGACCGCGTAATCACGACTGTTATTTTCTTGGAGCGCATAACGACTAGGCACAGAGCCATCTTCCGCCAGACGTCCTTTAGGACACCAGCCGCCGTGGTCATATCCCAGCTGGATCGCTGCATCCAATGCCCCGCGGTCGACTCCGGTCTGGCCACCGGAAACAATCATTCTGGGTTGAAATCTGCTTGATTTTTCATCCACGGTCGCTTCACCACTCACGCTCCGCTGACCTCCGCACAACTTTCTTCCGATTCCCAGACCACCACACGTTTGGCCACGGCCCCTGTCCCCGCCAACATCACCGGACAAGCATTCTCGAGTAGAAATTTTGCCATGTTCTCCGCAGTGGGATTGTACGGGAGTATGAACAATCGATGGGGATTGGTCGAGCGGATTGCGTTGATTGCTTCGGCATCCTGATCCCACAAAATGAACGCGTGGTCCCAGTGCTCGTCCAGCCAGCCCTTGCAGCGTATTTTCAAAAGCTTGAAATCAATCACTCGGCCAACGTCGTCTTGCTGATCGGATCCGACATAGAATTCAACGACGTAGTTATGTCCGTGCAAATTAACGCATTTTCCATCATGATTTAGCAGGCGATGACCCGCACAAAAAGTTACTCGCCGCATTACCGTCAAACTCATGCGCCTCTTTCCTTTTACTGGGATGTGGGAGCTTGCAATTTAGGGTTCTCGTGATGCCGCCGCTGATCCCGCTGCGTCTTCTTCGCTAGATTGGCTTGCAACGCCGTTTCCAGATCAATTCCGGTTTGATTAGCCAAGCATAGGATAACGAACAAAACGTCCGCCAATTCATCGGCCAAACACCCCTGCTTTTGCCCCGACTTCCAAGACTGCTCGCCATACGTTCGCGACATGACTCTCGCAACCTCACCGACCTCCTCGGCCAACTGCGCCAAATTAGTCATCGGATCAAAGTAACGGACGCCTATCTGTTGTATCCACTGGTCAACCTGAGCCTGAGCCTGCGAGACCGACAGTCCCGAGGTTGCTGAACCTTGCTGCTGTTTGCCTGCTGCGGGTGGATCATTGAATTCAGGCGAACTTAATTCGTTCATGGCCGCACGCCCGTTGCTTGAGGTCGAATCTGCTGAAAATAGTTGCGCAGCGACCGACGGTGCGCTCGCGGTAGATTTTCATCCTGCAAAGCGGCTTCGAATTGTTTTTCGAATTCAACAGCGACCGACATCAGCGGTCGTTCGCCCCGTTGGCTTTGTGGCAGGTCTTCCATTCGCGTCACCTGCCCCGGCGCATCCCCAACCTGGCTTTCTAATTGCAATTCCTGCCCGTCGACCGCCAAGCGTGACTCCGGTCCCTGATCTGGATCGCCCGCAGTGCCATCCCCCCAACTGTCGGAGGGCGAGTCGGACAGGTTGTCGCTATCACCGGGCTGCTGGCCGCGCGTTTGGCTTTTCGCGCGAGCGATATTTTCCAACTGTG
>SLFV01000523.1 GCA_007124075.1 Roseimaritima sp. | reverse complement strand
TGAGTATCATGTTCCGCTTGTGTATCTCCATTGCTGACCAACCGCACCGCACTGGTTACCTGACCGGGGTTGACGGCTCGCAGACGCAGGATTTGCGTGCGGATCTCGCCGGGCGCAAGATTCCCCAATAAGTTATCCAGTTGGCTTCCTTTGGGATGTTCCAGGCCTTCGGGGATGTCAGCCTGCAAAATAACATTACGCGCCATCCCGGTGCCGGTATTTTGTACTTCGATTTCCAACTCCAATTGCTGCCCAAGCAACACTCGCTCGGGCGCGCGCTGGCTGATCTTCAGGACCGGTCGCGTCGCGATTGTCCGTACCGAAGCCGCCGCCTCGAAAGTGACACGAGCCACGCTGCCCAATTCACCTTCGGTCTCCGGGACGAGTTGGATCGTGATTGCTCGCTCTCCCCCCGGTTCAACCCCACCCAATGCCCACGTCAACAGTTCGCCCCGAATCTGAGGTTGCGGGGTCGAATCGACCAAACGCATTCCCATCGGAATACGATCATGAACCTGCACATTCAATGCCTCCGTGGCGCCAACGTTGCGCACGTCGATCACAAACGTTGCTGGTAACCCCACCTGGACCTCGGCAGGTGCCCGTTTGTGAATCAGCACACTGGGGGCCTGTGCGCCGTCCCAGCGTCGGTCCCCCGGGACCGCACTGACCTGATCCTCCGAGGGCATCGTTTCCGTCGCCGAAGCGACTCGGGGCACCGGAGCCGATGCCGCAGGGGTGCGCGCGGCGCGCGGATCGTCGAAAGATTCCGCTGGGCCCGAGCTCGAATCGGTGTGCTCCAAACCGGGATGGGCTGACAAATGGGGTTCACCTGCCTCCACCTGGCGCAACGCGGGTGGGTTGGACACCGGCTGCGATTCGGTGGACACCGCAGGGAGGGTCGGTGTTGCCAAATCGCTGCCAGCAACCGGTTCAGCAGCACCCGCGGAAGCGATGTTGTCCATCTCCTGGAACTGCGGGGTTTTGGCGGCCAAGTCAAGTGTTGGCAACGCCAACTGTGCCGTCGTACCGAACCCCTGGGCATCAGAGGCTTCGTGATCATCCGCTACGTCTGCGGCAAGCGGGGCTGTTTGCCCCTGGGGTGCAAAGTCGACCGGAATGGAGAACGGGTCGGAGGCGGGATTTGGGGACTCCTCCGCAGGGGAAAAGTCCATTGAAAGACTGGGAGCCGCCGTCCCCGATTCATCCGTCCCCGATTCGTCAAGAATTTCATCGTGCGAAGCCAATTGAACCGCATCGGAGGCGACAATTGACACAGCGTCTTTGCCACGGACTACAGGCACGTCGGATACCCATGGCCGTTCGTCCGAAGCGGCAATGGGGGCTGCTGCGTCCAAATCTGCAAATTCCTGAGACAAATCTGTGGTCAGCGAACCAGCATCCTTTTGGGCTTGCGCGGCAGCCAAGATCCCCAAAAGTACAACGCCGATTCCGCCGGCCACACGCACTCCCAAGCGTTTCATCGCAGCAATTCCCTTCGCGAAGTATGGCCTATCGCAGGCCGTTCCGATTTATCCGCAAGGAGGGTTTAACATATTTGTAGGGATGTCCCAAGAGCGAAAATACCGACAGTTGGCCCCATCTACTTCCGGGTAGCTTGGAAAAACCAGGCTTTCGGTTTATCGTTTACCTGACGTTTAGCAGCCCGGTGAAAGAGGGGCTGACCCACTCCGGCCTCCGTTTCTCCGCGGTCATAACGGGGTCTTCGGAGGGTCGCCCCCTTTTTCAGAGGGTAGTTAGGACCATGCTGGAGCGTGAGTCTGAATGTGCGAACACTTCAATAAGTCGCCACAACATGACGCCATTGTCGATTCTGGGCCTCCCTTTTTCAGATTACCAGATACCCCCAGGCGGGTACGACGAATGTCGTGATGCTGCAGGCAGGATTCGTCCCGCGTGGCAGGACTTTGTCGGACACATCGATCGTGGGGGGATCGATCAGCTCCGGCATTACACCGAGGCGATTGACGCGGGTGTGCACGAAAGTGCGATCGCGTTCGGATTTCATGACGATCAACAGGACACGGCGCGGCCCTGGCGTTTGTCGACGCTGCCAATGCTGCTTGATGGCAAGCAGTGGTCGCCAGTGGCGGCGGGGTTGGCGGAACGAACCCGGGTTTTGGAAGCCGTTCTGGACGACTTGTTGGGGGAGCAGCGGCTGATCAAAGAAAGGGTCGTGCCGGCCGAATTGTTGTGGTCGAATCCCTTTTTTCACCGCGCTTATTTTGGACTGCCAAAAGTCGACGGGCAGCGACTGCACATCACCGCGACCGATTTGGCACGCCATACTGACGGCAGTTGGTGGGTGGTGGGGGATCGTACACGTGCTCCCAGCGGATTAGGATATGTCTTGCAGAATCGGATTGTGACCGGGCGTGTCCTGTCCAAGGTCATGCGGAACCTGCAGGTGCAGAGGCTAGCAAGGTTTTTCGAATGCTTGCATCAGCGTCTGGCAGAACTGGCCCCGCAGCGGAAGGATAACCCCCGGATCGCAATCCTGACGCCAGGGGAAACCGATCACCGCTACTTCGAAGATGCCTACCTGGCTCGCTACCTGGGGATTGACTTGGTCCAGGGGTTGGATTTGGCAATGCGCGGCCAACGGCTGCATCTGAAGACACTGGAAGGCTTGATGCCTATCGAAACGCTGTGGCGGCACGTCAGCGACGCAAAGTGTGATTCACTGGAACTGGATTCCCATTCGCGGTCGGGCGTCACCGGCTTGCTGCAGGCGATCCGCGCAGGGAACGTTTCGGTGATCAACACGATCGGCAGCATCCTGGCGCAAATGCCCGCCCTGCGTCCGTTTCTTCGACCGGCGGCACGGTTTTTGTTAGGAATCGATCTGCAGTTGCCCAGTATCGCGACCTACTGGTGCGGTACACCGAGGGAACTGTCGCTAGTGCTGGGAAATCTGGATGACTATTTGATTCGCCCGGCGTTTCACGAAGGTGGCGCACTGCCGATGGATCCGCGCCAGCTTTCGCAGCAGCAACGTCAGCAATTGATGGATCGCCTGCGAAGTCAACCAACGCAATTTGTTGCTCAGCACCGGCCATCGCGCAGCACGACTCCGGTCTATGTGGACGGTACGATCCAGCCTTGGGCGGTAGCGCTGCGCAGTTTTCAACTACAAACCGCCGATGCGATCTCCGTCTTGCCCGGCGCGATGGTGCGGTTGGATCCTGATCCGCTGGTGCTGGAGCGGTCGCACGTTAGTGGACGCTTGGGCTGCGATTGCTGGCTGGTTTCGGAAACACCCGTTGAAAGCAATTACAGTCGTCTGCCGTCGGCCGATGAACCGCTGGAACTGCAACGCAGTGGCCACGAGCTGACCAGTCGGGTGGCGGAAAACTTGTTCTGGTTAGGTCGATATGTCGAACGAGCCGAAGCGACTGCGCGGTTGCTGCGGACCACGATCCAGCGGATTGCGGGGGAAAACGAACCGTCTCAATTGCCCGAAGTCCCTAGAATGTTCGCCGCCTTGGCCGCGATTGGACATTTGGAACCCGATTATTCGATCGATGGGCTGTTCGGTTCGATGCCGACTCCCGACGAACGCTTGCCCGCGTCGCTGTTTGATCGCGAACAACCCTTTGGGTTGCATTCCACGATTGAAGCCATGGCGGAAAAGGCGGCAGCGGTACGTGATCGTATTTCCCTGGACGCCTACCGAATCATCGATCAAGTCAGCCACTGTGTCTTGTCGCCCAACGTGAACTGGGTGCCGGAAAACAGCCGTTGGCTCAACGAAACCTATGGCGGTTTTTCGCTGACGATCGAAATCCTCAACCGTGTGACCACGGGGTTGCTGGCGTTTTCCGGGATTGCGAGTGAAAGCATTACGCGGACTCATGGCTGGCGGTTTTTACAGCTCGGGCGGCGCATTGAACGCGCTTACCAGACGGCCGAGCTGCTGGCCGCTACGATCGTTTATCCGGTCCAACACGAACGCCCCGTTTTGGAAGCGGTGCTGATGACCTGCGACAGCCTGATGACGTACCGGGCTCGTTACCTGGCGTTGATCCAGGCAGGGCCAGTGATTGACCTGCTGGTCACGGACGACACCAACCCGCGATCGATGCTGTATCAATTGCACGATATTTGTCATCTGATCAATACGTTGCCCGATCCGATAAAAACGGTCACGATGGGGGCCGACGAAGCATTGGCTTTGGACCTGCACCATTTGGTTCGCCGCTGCAATGCGTACCATTTGGCGGACAAGAACCCCAAGCAGGAGCGATTGCATTTGCGAAAATTGCTGGAAACGCTGATTGAGCAGTTGCCCGAGTTGTCCAATGCGATCACGGGTCGTTACCTGATTCACGTCGGTGAATCGACCGACCTGACCGGCCGTGTGGCGGCGGTCCCCATTGCGACACGAATCGGCAGCGAGCCAGGAGATGTTGGATGACAACCCCGGTGCATTATCTGATCCGTCACGTGACGACCTACCAATATCACGCAGCCGTTGCGATCTGTCACAATCAATTACGAATGCTGCCTCGCAGTTTCCTGCACGTCCCCGAATTCTGCAGCGAGGTTTCGATCGATCCCGTCCCCTCCTGGCAGGCCAGACATGTCGACTATTACGGCAACGACGTGCTGACCTTTGCAATCGAAGCCCCGCACCGACGTCTGCAGGTCCGGGTGGCGAGCGACGTTGCGGTTAACGAACCGGTCTTACCGCCCAATCCCTGCGTGCCGTGGCAACAAGTCAAAACCGAACTTGCCACGGCGGCGACCCCCCTGACGTTGGCAGCCCGCGAATTCGTGTTTCCTTCACCATTG
>SLFV01000240.1 GCA_007124075.1 Roseimaritima sp. | reverse complement strand
TGTGGCTTGTGGGGGCGGTTAGCGTCTTCTTCCGTTTTCTGGCGTATCTGGATGCCAGAATCCGTCTGGAAGGCTGGGAGGTGGAACTGCTGATTCGTGCCGAGGCGGCTAGGCAACGGGGGACGCGCCAGGTCCACCCCCTTGCGAAGGATGGTCGCGGGGATCGTGATGATGGTGGTCGGCGGCAAGCGTCGGAGGCAGCAACCGCAGCCACGGTGGAACTGACCCGATGAGCAACGTCAGGCTGATGGTTCGAAGTGTTTGCGTGGCATGGTTGCTGCTAGGGGGGGGGCTGTCGGATCCGGCGCAAAGCCAGGAGCTGACCGAGGTCGAGTTGTCCACGACCCCATGGCTGGATGGCCAGACGGGCGAATTGCAGCCGTTGCCTGTTCGTGAAAGTTTGACCAGTCCCAAACATCGTGATAGTCGCTGGCTGAAAGGTCCCGACGCATCGCGCGGCAAAAATCAGGGGACCCCTTGGCGTCCGAACTTTTCCTGGCAAGGGTCGATCGTGCAAACAATCGTTTTCTGGGGCCTGGTGGCCGTATTGATTGTCACGCTGTTTTTCCTTGTTTTCATGATCGTTCGCAGCAGCGACACTAGCTTCGGCGGTCAAGCCGTTCGCAACGAGCGATTCAACCGGGAAAGGACCCGATCACTGGAAGCGAGGATGGAGCAGTTGCCCGAGGCGGTCCGTGGTCAAGCGACCGACCTGCGTTCACAAGCTTGGGAGAGTTTCCAGCAGTCCGACCTGCAACGGGCGATGATTTGTCTGTTTGGGCATCAATTGTTGCTGCTGGATCAACACGCGTTGCTGCGACTGGAGCGAGGTAAGACGAACCGAGCCTATTTGCGGGAATTGGCAGGCAATCCGGCGGCAGAGCAGGTCCTGCGGCAAACGGTCCGCTGGTTTGACGCGTCGTATTTTGGCTATCATCTAGTGACAGCGAAACGGTTTGGGGAGTTGTGGCGAGAAAACGAGCGGTTGGAGGCATGGGTCCGGCAACATGCCGAGGTGACGGCGTGAATCGATTTTTGTTAACCATCTTTTCGCTATTGATCCCGCTGCCGGCCGGGTGCTGGACGACGACGGATCTTAATGTGCGGTACGGGAATTCGATCGGACGGGATGGGCGGCAGAGCGTCAACGGATTCGGTTTCCTCAGGTCGGCGTTCGACGGTTCCGGCTGGAAAACCCGTTCGCTGAGAAGAGTAAATGAGCGATCCGTCGGAATGGACGCGATTGTCTGGCTTCCTGTTGATGGGACTTTTATCTCCCAGCAGGAAACCGCATGGTTTGAGGACTGGTTAGACCTGGGCGGCAGGACTCTGGTTTATGTGGTCTACGATGGAGGCAGCGAAGCGGATTACTACCGGAACGCGATGAAATCGGCTCCCGTGAGTCAGCGGATGGAGTATCGTAGGCGAGCAGCGAGGCATCAGGTCAGGCGGGCGGAATTCCGCTTGCGATCCGAACAAGAGACGAGCAACGGTTGGTTTCGCTTGAAAAAACAACCCGTGGGCCGACCGATCCATGAAGTCCGCCAGGCGGTACGGCCGGGTGCCGCAAGAAAACAAGCCCAGCGTCGTGGGGAGCCAACCCGTAGCGGCAATGCCAATCAAGCGGTGGACCAATGGTCCGGGGGTGTCATTCGATTGCAGTTCCAACTGTTTGCGGGGAGGCAACAACAGCCGAAAGCGAGAGACGATCGGTCGGGGTTAACCTTCAACCAGCCCGACGCCGCGGTTCCGCAAGCCGAGCGGGCAAAGCTGAAATTCCAGCCGCTGTTGACGGCCGATGCGGGGCAAGTGGTGTTAGCGGAGGTGACGTCCGATTCTTGGAACGATTCTCGGATTCTGGTCGTCAATGGCGGAGGCTTGGTTAACAATTACGGTGTGTCAACGGTCCCAGGGCAAACCGTCGCGCAGCAGGTGCTGGCAAGCTGTGGCACGCCCGGAAGCGTCGGTTTTCTTAACAGCGATCAGTCGGGGGTCACCATCCAACAGCCGGGCGAGCAAACCAATCGAAGGACGGGGATGGAGTTCTTGACGACATGGCCGTTAAGCTTGGTGACGATCCATTTGACGTTATTGGGGATTGTGACTTGCTTTATCTTATGGCCAATTTTCGGGCGTGCTCGCGAACCTTGTCCGGATAGTCAAAGCGACTTTGCCGATCACCTGGAAGCAATCGCCCGGTTGATGCAAGCGGCACCGGATGAAGGCTGGGCACGGGCCAAGATCAGCGAATACATGCGCCGCGTCCGTGGTGAGACTGGTGGTCCATGGGTGATCAAGGGACCGTCTGCATCTACAATACAGCCGACGGAGCCTCCTGGGGCGACCGCAGCCAAGCACATCGAGGAGTAATCTTTTGTCTGACCCACTGCAGCCGAGTCCAACCGAACCGGAACCGTCGGAACGTTCCGCGCCAGCCCCGCCCCCACCAGCTTCAGCGTCGTTGCCGCCCGTCGATCCGTCTTCGGCTGGTGCCGCCCCAACAGCATCGAAATCGATGCAGCCCGTTCAGCGGTTGTATGAGGCGATTCGGGAACAGCTTCGTAAAGTTTATGTGGGCCAAGATGAGCTGCTGCAGGGAACGCTGACCGCCTTGTTCAGTGGCGGGCACGTATTGATCGAGAGTGTTCCTGGACTCGGTAAAACATTATTCGTGCGGACCTTGGGGCGAGTCTTGGGTTGTCCGTTTGGGCGTGTGCAGTTCACTGCGGATTTGATGCCGTCGGATATCACGGGGGCACCGGTTTACGACATGAAAGAATCAGAGTTTCGTTTTCGTCCCGGTCCGATTTTTACGCAAATCCTTTTGGCTGACGAAATCAATCGTTCCCCAGCCAAAACCCACGCCGCATTGTTGGAGGTGATGCAGGAATACTGTGTCACCGTCGACGGAACAAGTCATGCGGTTCCGCGTCCCTTCCTGGTAATGGCAACGCAAAACCCGCTGGAAAGCGAGGGAACCTATAATCTGCCAGAAGCTCAGTTGGACCGGTTTATGTTCAAATTGCGAGTGGACTATCCGACCGCCGAGGAAGAACGCGAAATTCTAAAGCTGCACAGCTTGCAAGTTGATCTAAATCGGCGTCTGCGGGAAGAGGTCCAGGCGGTGACCGATCCTCAGCGTCTGCAAACGGCGATGGGATTGTGTGGCGCGGTCACGGTCACAGAGACGTTGACCGATTACATGAATCAGATCGTCCGCAGCACGCGTTCGTGGCCCGCATTTTACCTGGGCGCTTCTCCCCGCGCGGGGATCGCGTTGATGCAGGCCTCCCGGACCTTGGCGGCGTTTGCGGGGCGAGATTTTGCGACCCCTGACGATGTTGCCGACATCGCTTTGCCCGTTTTGCGGCATCGAGTGCAATTGACGGCGGAGTCGGAGGTGGAAGGACGCAGTGTCGACGCGGAACTAAGTACGATGATGCAATCGATCGCGGTTCCACGGAGTTAGCGACCGCAGAAAATCACGGCGTTGATGACCTGAACCGAACTATCTCGCCAACGGTGGGTCACGTGTCAGGATCAGCAACCGGTTTGGGACGCACAACGTTTTTCGCTAATCCGACCAGTTCCATCATCTGGATGATCCGCCAAGACATATCGAATTCCCACCAGCGGTGCCCGTGGGCAGCGGCACGTGGTTGGGCGTGATGATTGTTGTGCCACCCTTCGCCGTGACTGGTTAAGGCGACCAACCAATTGTTACGGCTGTGATCTCGTGTTTGATAATTTCGATAACCGAACACGTGAGTCAGAGAATTGACCGCCCAGGTGCCGTGCAACACAAACACCGTCCTGACAGCAACTGCCCAGACGCCCCAACTAGCGGCCAGTTGCAATGCACCCATTGCCGTTCCCTGTCCCAGCCATCCAACCACCCCGCCTACCAACACGATCAGTACCGCGTGAACCAGGTAAATCAGAAACCAAGCATCCTGCCGTTCCAGCTTCAAATAAAATGGATCTCGCAGGAGGTCACGGACATACCGCTCGTATTGCAGCGTCCGATCCAGTTCGCGATGACGACATACAACCCAACCCACATGCGACCAAAGAAAACTAGCCAGCGGCGTGTGGGGGTCGGGTTGATGGTCGCTGTGCTGATGATGGATCCGGTGGATCGCGACCCAGCGCGCCGGACTGTCCTGCATGTTACACATACCCAGAATCGCCAAAAAATGCTCCAACCATTTCGGACACGTGAAACCACGATGGGTCAGTAAGCGATGATAACCAATCGTGATGCCGAACATGCCGAAGACAAAATGACCAGCAATCGCAAGGACCAAACCCGACCAACTGAAGAACCAGCCGACCAAGGCCAAACAGGCAATGAGGTGTACGGCGCTGAGTACAAAAACGTACCTCCAGACGACCTCCACGGGTTGCGTCGCCTCCGGCAATGGCAGCCGGGTTGGATCGGGGGCAGTCGCGCCACCGGTGCTCAGGTCGACGGCTTCGGAGGCGTTTTCGGTCGTGACGGTTTCGGTTCGACTCATAGATCGCCAAATTTTGCAAGCGGGGACGCGGAAAATCGCCGTGGCAATGACGATCGGTCCGGTACCGGCTTTCGTTGCCACAGACTTGACTTTAAGTTTGATTAGGATTTGGTGTTGTGTATAGAGCAAATTACCCAACGGTGGGGCAGAACGCCGCAGACGTTGGGGACGTCCAGTCGATTTATGGTTACATGGATTGTTGCACTCCGCCCCGCTTTCGTGGGAATTGCGGGGCGAGCAAACAAAGGAGAAGAAGGAAGTTTAAGGTGTTACCCAACCCGCCATTTCAACTGCCACTATTAAT
>SLFV01000084.1 GCA_007124075.1 Roseimaritima sp. | reverse complement strand
CCTTCTGAGCTCACCGTGACGCCATCGTCACAAAAACCGGGGCTAAGACCGAACAAACTGGCAAGGAGCCCCAGTAGACCGCTCAGGAAAGTAGTTCGTAACGCCCTACCGGACAGAATTTGGCGTAATATCATGTCTGTTCGCTAGCGACTATGAAGGAATTAAGCTCCCGCCTGAAAGCTTGATTCTAAGCGAACCGACAACCCATTGCAAAAATGGGGGGCACTGAAGTGAATCTGAGCGACCGAAGATCAGCTTTCGTCCCGGTCGCAAGCGGGGTGAATCCCTAAATCGTTCAGCAACGCCGCAACCATCGACTCCAAGCGGTCCAATTCCGCTAAAGCGTCATCTTGCCGTCGCTCCAATTCTGCCAGCAGGTTGCCCGGAGCGGTTTGGTTGATAGCTGCAGATTCGACTGATCCCATGGCGTGCAATCCATTTCATGCGATAAAGAACGTGGCTAAACAACACGTTCGTCAATCGACTGAAAACGATACACAGATGACGCATCACAACACAAATCGCCCTGGCATGATTAGCCAAGGTTTGCCGATTAGCCCTGCTGGTCGGTTTGCACAAGATAAAACCGCGATGCAACCAACCGCCCTGTCTGATTTTCGCCATCAAGGACGGGAACGTAACCGACGGCCCATCACCGCCGCGTTTTCTTTGATTTCGCGTTGCCCTGCCGGACCTTGAATCGCGGGTTGCTTTTGCAAATAACGTAAATCCGCCCACGCCGCCGCACAACCTGACAGTCGGGATGACGGTATTTAAGCGCGCCAATAGAACTTACGACTTTCATGTTTCGGACTCACTCGTGTATGCGTGAAAAAAATGTTTTGCGGAAAAAACAGCTTGCGAGCAGCGATCGGCGCCGACAACCATCGCATGGCAAGCCGAAGCCAAAGCACATGCCGATTGATTTGGTCGTTGGGGGGTCGGCAAAAGATTAAATTGCCATCAGAATCGAAGATTCTAATCGATTGACACAACGTGGCAACGCCACTTCACAGGATCTTTACCGATGCGAATGGCTTATTTTGATTGCTGGAGCGGTATCAGTGGCGATATGACTTTGGCGGCACTGATCGACGCAGGAGCTGATGAACAAAAGATTGCCGCTGGTATCGCCAGCCTGGGCGGGGCGGAAATATCGTTTCGCACAACGACGGTCAAAAAATGTGGGTTTCGCGCATTGCAGTTGGTCCTGCAATGCCCCCAAGAGCATGCCCACCGTCATTTGCATCATATCGAAGCAATGATCGACCAAGCCACCGCTGTTTCGGAGCGGGCAAAGAAGCTTGCAGTTCGTATTTTCCGCCAGCTTGCGGTTGCGGAAGCCAAGGTTCATAACAGCTCGCTTGAGAAAGTCCATTTTCACGAAGTCGGGGCGATGGATTCGATTGCTGATATTGTTGGCACAGCCATCGCGGTCGATGACCTAGGCATTGAAGCAGTCGAATCGTCGCCGGTCCCCACTGGCAGTGGGTTTATCGAAATTGCTCATGGGCGGGTGCCGGTACCCGCCCCGGCGACGGCCGAGCTGTTGCAGGGGATCCCGATCGCACAATCGCCGGTCGTGGCCGAATTAACCACGCCAACGGGGGCAGCCATCATCAGGACTCTGGCCCGTGCCTTCGGTTCCTTGCCCTCGATGACTCCGCAGGTGGTTGGTTATGGGGCAGGTCAGAAGGATTTCGCCGAACAAGCAAATGTTTTGCGTGTTGTGGTCGGTGAGGGGTCGGAATCGGCCGCGGCAAGCGGCTGGGAATTCGATCGCGTGGTGGTATTACAGACGAACGTCGATAATACGACTGCGGAGGATCTGTCCACGACCTGCGACCTGCTGCTGCGTGCGGGGGCTCTGGATGTCTGGCAGACGCCCTGCACGATGAAGAAAGGGCGTTTGGGAGTACAGGTCAGCGTCCTGTGTGCGGAGGCACAGTTGCACCAACTAGAAACCGTTCTGTTTAACCAGACCGGGACTATCGGGCTTCGCATGCAACGGCTTGATCGCCACAAGCTTCCAAGACGCGAGGCCAATCGCGACACCAAGCTTGGCCCGGTCAGAGGCAAAGAGGTCCTTTTGCCTGACGGGCAATGGCGGTTTTCGGTCGAACACGAGGAGCTTCGGGATTTGGCCAACGCGAATAATTTGCCACTTCAATCCGTGAGGAGGATGATCGAATCCTGAACGCTACCGACGGCGATATTGATTCGGATTGGTGGCCTTGCCGGTGATTTCGTACAGAAAACGGCTGGGAGTGGTCGGACGTGGCTTGCCCCATTTTCGGCGTGTTAATGCCAGCGAAAGCGTTAGGGTTTCCTGTGCTCTGGTTAAACCGACGTAGCACAAACGCCGCTCCTCGGCGATAGCGGTCTCGTCCCCTGCTTTGACGCTGCGACTGTGTGGTAGCAGCCCTTCTTCTAGGCCGACAAGATAGACGATCGGGAACTCCAGCCCCTTGGCAGCGTGCATTGTCAGCAGCCAGACCGCATTGCGTTGCGCTAGCTTATCCTTTTCGCTCCCCAGTTCGCGACCGGCAAGCGCAGTGTCTGACAAGAACCCCGCCAATTGAGCTTCACTTTCACGTTCCTCGTAGACGGAAACCGCGTTGACCAGTTCTTGGATGGAATTGGTCCGCGCCTCAATCTCCTCCGGTTCGCTGTAAATCCGCCGCACTTCATCCAAATAGCTGGTCCGTTGGATCAATGTTTGGATCGAATGGGTCAATGAACTTTCGGTCGCCATTCGCACGTCGCGTAGCAATTCGCGAAGTGAGCCGATTCCATGCCTGGCAGGTTTGGGCAGCGCGTCCAAGAGCGTTGGATCCTCCATCACTCGCCACGCTGGCCGTCCGCTGCGAACCGCCGCATCGATAATCGTTTGAACGGTCTTTCCACCCAGTCCCCGAGGGGGGGTGTTGATGACTCGCAGCAACGAAATTTCATCATCCGGTTGATCAATCCATTTCAAATATGCCATCAAGTCACGGATTTCTCGTCGGTCAAAAAAGGATTGGCTGCCCAAGATCACGTAAGGAACCTTGCAACGCCGCAATTCGGTTTCAAACAATCGGGGCTGTTCGTTGGTGCGAAACAGGATGGCAATGTCTCGCGGTTGATACCGACCACGGTCCAGTAGACGCGCGATTTCCCCAACCGTGGTCTTGGCCTCCTCTGTTTCGTCCTTGAACTGCAAAATTCGCGGTCGCTGCCCATGCTGTCGCACCGGGCGCAGCGTTTTGTCATGTCGCGTCGTATTGTAGGCAATTAACCGATTGGCAATTTCGAGGATCTGCCCGCTCGATCGGTAATTCTCCTCCAAACGGACAACGGTCGCATCAGGCCAGTCGTTTCGAAAATTCAGAATATGAGTGACATCGGCACCACGCCAGCCGTAGATTGATTGATCGTCATCCCCGACAACACACAAATTACGATGCCCAGCCGCTAAGGCTTTGATGATGCGGTACTGGCTGCCATTGGTGTCCTGATATTCGTCCACCAGGATGTGATCAAACCGACCGGCTTCCAGTTGGCAGACCTCCGCATCGCGGTGCAGCAAGTCTTCGGTGTAGACCAAGAGATCATCAAAATCCATCGCTCCACATAATCGTAAGCCTTCTTGATAGCGACGATAGGCGGCTGCGGCTAAGTGTTCGCGGTCGGTTCGAGCCACCGCGACGGACTGTTCGGGCGTAATCGATTGGTTCTTCCATCCGCCGATGATTGCCAGTAGGTCCCCCGGTTTGATCGCGGTGCTGGACAACCGCAGGTCGCGCAGGACCGAGCGCGCCATAGATTCTTGGTCGCTGCGATCGTAGATTGCAAACTTCGCGGGAAAGCCGATTTTTGTGGCGTGTTGGCGGAGCATCCGCACGCACTGCGAGTGGAAGGTGCCGATTACCACCTGCGGAGCTGCGGCTTCATGCTTCCGACGCCGAGGTCTCGGACCCAGCAGTTCGGTGATCCGCTCCCGCATCTCGCCAGCGGCCTTATTCGTAAACGTCACCGCCAAAATGCGATCAGCCGAAACCCCGTGCCGAATCAGATTGGCGATCCGAAACGTGACGACTCGTGTTTTCCCGGTACCCGCGCCCGCCAGAACCAACAACGGCCCAGAAAGCGTCTGCACGGCCTGCTGCTGGGCTTGGTTTAATCCCTCACTCATAGTGACGCCAACACGCCCGATTCCCTATTGCGTTTAGCGTTCGCGATAAACGATGCGTCCTTTACTTAGGTCGTACGGGGACAGTTCCACGCGAACTTTATCGCCTGGAACAATGCGGATAAAATGCTTGCGCATCCTGCCGGCCACGTGCGCCAGCACTTCGTTACCGGTCTCCAACTGGACTCGAAAGCGAGTATTCGCCAGAGCCTGCGTCACGGTACCATCAACTTCAAATGCCTCTTCTTTGACTGACAAAACAGAACCTATCTATACTACTAAGCAAAAGTGCATTGGCAAAACGCCAGGACCGAAGAAAGCCACAAGCTTTTCGTCGAGGAATGATTTTTTGGGGGGTTATTTGCCTAAAGTTATATCACGTCTCTTCCAGAGGTCCATAGCAACTTGGGCTGCGGAACTTGATAGCGGTCAGTTTTCATCGATTTTTCATTTTTCCCGCATGATTCGAGTAAACCCATGAAGAAGGGGTGGGGACTCCCATCTGAGGGCATTGGTCGACCACGGGAGCATCGACAAGCCGGAGAGGTTAGCTTCCCTGTTTTTTCAATCAGGCCGTTCAAGTGGTTCGCGGCCGACCAACCGATATAATCGCTAAAGTTTACTGAAGCGCTACGGTCCCACTAGCCGATAAGGATGAGACAGCGCAAAAACCCTT
>SLFV01000485.1 GCA_007124075.1 Roseimaritima sp. | reverse complement strand
TTGCAGGCGCTCGGGTATCGCAGTGGGGTCGATGACCTAAAGGCGTTATCATCGATTTTGATTCAGGCCGATAAATTCGGCAGCAGCATCGGCCAAGCGTTGCGTGTCCAAAGCGATTCAATGCGGACCAAACGCCGCCAGATTGCAGAAGAAAAAGCGGCCAAAACTGCCGTGAAACTGATCTTCCCGCTCGTCCTGTTTATCTTCCCGGGGATCTTTGTCGTCCTGGTCGGCCCGGCAGGGATCAATATGTACCGTAACTTGCTGTCCCAGTAGGCGACGCGGGGTCAGGCCGTGGGCTCAAGATCGCTTCACCGACTGCATCTGGGCAATGAAACGGCGGACCACGGGACGTTGGTCGATGCGAGGATTGACGTGCGGACGACGGTCCAGTAGTAAAGCCTGTGCCTGCGACGCGGTCAATCCGCGATATTTGACCAACCAACACAGCGCCACCGTTACGCTGCGAGCACGTCCGGCCTTGCAGTGGACGTAGGTCGTTTTGCTTTCCGCCGCGAAACGCTGGATGAATTCCACCGCCGCTTGGATGTCTTCCAGACGCGGATGTGTGAAGTCCACCGTCGGCATGTGAAACTGCTCAATGCCCGCCTTTGCGTAGGCATCCAAAGGCCCCGCATATTCGTAGCAAGTGTTGACTACGGCGGCTACCCCCTCCCGTTGCATCGCGGGGACGTCGCGCGCAAACGGGTACGCCCCCACGATCAAATCTCGATCAATACGGCTATACCACGGACGTAGCTTCAACCAGCGGCCAAGCGCCATGTTCCACAACAGCGTCGGGTAAAACAGAAGGACGGCCCCGACGCGCCTGTACCAGGGGACGGCTTGATCGGATTCGGTCATCATGGAACCATCCTAAGCTGCAGCAGCATGTCGCGGACTCCGGCAGGGACGCTGCTCACCGCTGTAAAGTAAAGTCTGGCAAATGGACAATCTGCCCACCCTGGACCGCAGACTGGTGAGCACAAATCCCCACGCAAGTCCAGTTGGCTGCCGTCACCGCATTGGGTCGGGGGGCTCGCCCCTGGCGAATCGCGGAAACAAATTCGTGAACCAAATGCGGATGCGAACCGCCGTGTCCCCCACCCTGAACAAACGACAAGTGTTCCGCGTCGTGAATCTCCTGCGGCAAAGTGAACCGGCGGATCGGTTCGGGCAGCAGCTCCGCAAAATCAGGGACTTCGATCCGCGTTGGGATTTCATGCTCCGGCTTCTTGGCAGTGTGCAGGACATGCGGCTCGTTTTCGATCAACGTCCATTCAAAACTTTGCTTGGTTCCGTACACATCGAAGCTTTCGCGGTATTGTCGAGCCACATCGTAGAGAAATCGCCAGATATGGGCGACCAAGTCTGAATCCTTGATTTTGATATGACAGGTTTCCACCGCGAAACGATTTCCTGATTTCTCTGCAATCTCCTCACGCACGGTTCCCGAACCAAAGCAACTGACATACTCCGCCAAGCCGTCAACCAAACCCAAACAGGGGCTGACGACATGGGTTGCGTAATGCATTGGAATCATCCGCTGCCAATATTCGGGCCAACCATCCATGTCCTGCGGGTGCGACGCGGCAAGATGTTGGATTTTTCCAAGCTCGCCTTGATCGTAAAGGTGTTTGATGAACAAAAATTCGCGGCTGTAAACAACTGTTTCCGCCATCATGTACTGCAAGCCCGTCTGCCGGACTTTTTCGACAATCTGCCGACATTCGTCGATGGTGGTTGCCATTGGTACCGTACACATCACATGCTTGCCAGCGTCCAATGCCTGCAGCGACATCCAAGCATGGTCGCCGATCGGGCTGTTGATGTGGACACCGTCCACATTCGGATCGGCCAGCACTTTCTCAAACTGGGTGTAGCGTCCAACGATTCCAAATTCATCGGCCAATTCGTTCATCGCCGCCTCGTTGCGACGGCAAACCGCGACGACCTCCGCATCGGGGTGAGCCTGATAAATCGGGATGAATTCCGCGCCAAAGCCCAGTCCAACCATCGCCATACGTACCGGATGCTCACTCATTTTTTCACCAATTGATTGCGGTTTGCAGCCTGTTGAAAAAGGGAGGCTATCCCTTTTCGGCCTTTCGATTTCCCAGTGGCTCTGCGACATCTGTAAAGAGTGCCTTCCAGGAGCCAACCCCTTTTCCATAAGGCAATTCGTCCTGTTCGTTCCGTCCGCCGTGGGTGAACAAATTATACGAGCAATAAAGTCCGTCACCACCTCCCTATCATGGGTGCTGAACGGTATTGGTGTTAAACGATGCGGGAGCCATGCCTTTCGTTTGTGCCGATTTGTTGCCACCGCCGCTTCGCGGCAATGGCAGGGACAGGCCGTGAGGGAAGCAAATAAAATCGGTCGGCTATTGATCCCGCGTCGCTAACCGCAAAGTGAAGGCATTTGCTGCCAAGCGCCTGGGCTGGTATAGTTTCCGTGTGACTCGGGAGTGGTTCACCCCCAGTTCATTTGGCGGCAGCGAATAGACAGCGGTGCTATGTTGCCTGCGTTTAGCGGGTCAGCTAAGCCAATTCGGCTAAGCCAATTCAGCTAAGCCAATGTGGTACCCGCCGTTACCTTCAATCTACCTCCCGAGCCGGAGTCGTAAATGTTTACTTGGCGACGGTTTTTTTGCCTGGCGACAGCCTTTTGCGTCTGTGCGGGAATTCCGGAGTTCGGCTTTTCCGTTGGGGGCCTTGCTGTTGCCGCCGAGCCAACGGAGGTGGATTTCTCACGCGATGTGCTTCCGATCCTGTCGCGGAACTGTTTCACCTGCCATGGGCCGGACGAGGGCAGCCGCGAAGCCGATTTGCGGCTTGATCGCGCCGATGCAGTGCTTGCCGAAGCCCCCGGCGGCCCTGCGGTGGTCGTCCCTGGACAACCGCTACAAAGCGAGTTATTTCTGCGGGTAAGCAGCGATGATGAAGACCTGATCATGCCTCCCGTTTCTGTTGGTTCCAGGCTAAGCGAGTCGCAGATTAGCACGCTGCGAAGCTGGATCCAACAAGGCGGAAAGTTTGACGACCACTGGTCATTTCGTCCCCTCCAAAACGATCCACCGCCGGTGGTTCTGCGGGAGGATTGGGTCCGCAATCCCATTGATCGGTTTGTGTTGGCTAAGCTGCAACACGCCGGTCTGACGCCTTCGCCCGAAGCCGATCGCCAAACGCTTATCCGTCGCTTGTCACTGGACCTGCGGGGTTTGCCCCCGACACTCGAAGAAATTGGCCAGTTTGTCGCTGACCCCGCTCCCGATGCCTACTCGCAACTGGTTGAACGTTTGCTGGCTTCGCCCCATTTTGGCGAACGCTGGGCACGGTCCTGGTTGGATTTGGCCCACTACGCCGACAGCGATGGCTACCTGGGAGACGCTTTCCGGCCACATGCCTGGATGTACCGTGATTGGGTGATTGCGGCGATCAACCAAGACCTGCCCTTTGATCAGTTTACCATCGAACAACTTGCAGGCGACTTGTTGCCCGACGCTCGGCTTTCGCAACGAACGGCGACGGGCTTCCTGCGAAACACCCTGCGAAATACCGAAGCGGGGGTCGACCTGGAGGAGTACCGGTTGCAGGAGATCGTTGATCGCGTCAACACGGTGGGGGTCGGCTGGCTGGGGCTGTCCCTGGGCTGCGCGGAGTGTCATTCGCACAAATACGACCCGATATCGCAACGGGAATTTTATCAAATCTTTGCGTTCTTTAACGACGCGGACGACGTCGACCTGCCCGCCACCAAAGCGATGACCGTTGCCAAGCGTAAACAGCCGCGTGTTTCCTACGTTCATTTACGTGGTGATTACCGCAGCCGTGGTCCGGAAGTACAGCCGGGAACGCCAGCGGTACTGCCACCGTTGCAATCGCGGGGACAGGTCCCCGATCGGCTTGATTTTGCACGTTGGTTGGTCGCTGCGGATAACCCGTTAACGCCGCGGGTTGCGGTCAATCAAGTGTGGCAGCAATTGTTTGGGCGGGGCTTGGTCGCCAGCACAGATAACTTTGGTGCGGCCGGGGAAACACCATCACACCCCGCGCTGGTGGACTGGCTGGGTGGGGAATATATCCGTCACGGGTGGAGCCGTAAGGCGTTGATCCGCAAAATCGTCCATTCGGCCACCTATCGGCAAGTTGCGGCTCAGAGGCCTGAATTGCAACAGACGGATCCTGAAAATGTGCTGCTGGCTAGGCAGGCGCGCTTTCGCGTGGATGCGGAAAACATTCGCGATGTCGCGCTGTCCGCAGCGGGGCTGTTGGAGCACACGATCGGTGGCCCCAGTATCCGCCCGCCACAACCCGCTTACATTGCCAGTATCAGTCGAAACACACAGTGGAAGGCATCCACGGGACCTGATCTCTACCGGCGCGGGTTATACATTTTGTTCCGTCGCGCCACGCCGTACCCGATGCTGACGACGTTTGATGCGCCAGCTTCAACCACGGTTTGCGTCCGCCGCGAGCGGTCCAATTCACCGCTGCAGGCCTTGACCCTGCTGAATGATCCCGTCTTTTTCGAAGCCGCTCAGGCGCTAGGCTTGCAACTGGCAGCCCAACCGACCCTGACGGTCCAGCAGCGATTGGATGCGGCCTTCCAACGCTGCGTGGGACGCCAGCCAAACCAAGAGGAACGGGAGCGGTTGCGATTGTTTTGGAATGAACGGGTGGAGGCCTACCAGGATGATCCGGCCACCGCTGCCAAAGTTATGCCCAGCGAAAAGAAAAGGATGCCCAACGGAATCCAGCGACCCGAAGGTGTTGCCCTCGCAGAACAAGCAGCGTGGGTCCTGACGTCGCGGGTGTTGATGAATCTAGATTTGTTCTTGACTCGAGAGTA